>CAYNOE010000158.1:5558-7189 GCA_964398745.1 uncultured Lachnobacterium sp. | reverse complement strand
GCGAAATATGACGGCAGCGCCGAATTTTATGAAAAAGGCGGACTATTTATCTGCCGCGTGCTGTTGAACGCGAGGAAGGATTCGTGAGAAGTGTGTCACGCCCCAGCAACCTCGCATATGATCCGCGCGACCCCCTCACTGTGGTACGTCTCAGGCTCATAGGCGATAAGCTGAATCGTGACCTTGCCTCCCGGTGCAAGCCCTTGAGTGCATTCCACCTCCCTCAAGTACTCCCCCGGATATAACAGGCCCGTCTGCGCAACTTTTTTCTCCCCCTGATATACGCGCACCAGAAACCATACGGTGCTGCTCGCCTCATTCGCCACATTCAGGCACAGCTTTCCGTCCTTGTATACAGGCATCGTGTCAAGTCCCACGATATACCCCTCCTTGAGCGGGAGTACCTGCCAGGAGTCCGCAGCGGCGGGAAGGCCTGCCACGGCCGCATCCTCGTGCTTCGGCGGCAGAAAGGCCCGATAGCCGTTGGTAAAGCGGATATATCCAAATGCAGCGCCCGCGCACAGGATGACGGCAAGGCTTGTGATGATCCCGATCTTTTTCTTTCTTCTTCCCGATGTCACGCACTTTTTCCGTTTCATAGCTTTTCATCTCTCCTACTTGATCTCAACGGTGATTGGCACCGTGGAATCCACCATGCTCTTTTCTCCTGTATCGTGGTGGTAAAAAGAAAACACCATCTTTGCATTGTAGCTCCCGGCCGTCAGCGCAGTGCCCTCCGGGGGCGTCAGCGTCAAATCCTGAATGTGGTAGCCCACAGGGATGCGTCCGGAACGGTAGACCTCCACATTCCTGCCGACGCTGTCCGTCATGTACAGCAGCGCCACAAAGTCATAGTTGCCCCCTCTGTTGGGGTTTTTTATCACATAGGGCTCACTCCTTGCAGTCAGTGTCCCGGCATCGACCCGGAGGGTCTTCGGCACTTCATAGCTTGCCTTGTTCTCGTTCGTCCGCACGCCGATAACGACCTCCTCGTTGGGAATAATCGACGCATCCGTCATGACGGGGACATATTCGTCCGGAGGCAGAGGCGGATTTGTCAGAATACAGACGATGAGGGAGAAACAGGGGAGCAGGGGCCAGAGCCAGGGCAGGAACAGGCCGCAGCTCGTCCCGCTGACGCTGCACCGATCGGTCAGGCCTTTATTCTCGCCCACGAACATTCCGACATACTGTCCGCCATGCATTTCTATGACAGCCTCGCAGCAGCGGATCTCCCCCTCGTTCACCGCGCAGAATCCCGCCGCCAGCGGGCAGCCTTCCGCCATTATAATGCCGTCCACGGACAGGTTGTACACCCTTCCCTTCAGGCATCCGAAAAATCCCACCTCCGCCATGCCTTTTCCGCAGAGCACAAAGCCCCTGATTCGGTGTCTCCTGCCGTCAAAGGTTCCGCAGAACGGATGCTGTCTGTCGCATCCAAGGGATGTTATCTTCCTGCCGCGGAAATCCAGGTCGGAAACCAGCCTGCATTCCGCATTCACCGCTTCCGGCTCTCCCCGATTGACCCTGTCCATAAACGCAAGCAGCTCGTCCTCCGTCCCGATCATGACGGTGCACGCCCTTTTTACTCCCGGGGCTGCGCCCTCCCCTGGCGCTTTCTCCTGCCCGGA
>CAYNOE010000158.1:4043-5458 GCA_964398745.1 uncultured Lachnobacterium sp. | reverse complement strand
TAATCATAGTCGTAATCGTTGTCCCCGCTGTTCTTCAGGTTGGCCGCCAGGGGATCATAATTCCAGGTACTGGCTTCAAAGTCCATCCTTGCCGCGTTTTCCCGCTCGAACACCTTATAATCCCATTGAAAATCCGGCCCGAGGCGCTCCGGTTCTGCCGCTTCCACCCACAGTCCAAGCTTCATGTCGCGGTACTTTTTCAGTTGTTTCCTGTTTTTCACCAGAAAAAAACACTGACTGACTTTTCCGCTGCCTAATGCGGCAAACCCGTCCCTTTGTTTTCTGTGATCCGGCCTGCGCTTCCATCCGCGCACCGTGCTTCTGGTAAAACAGTGCAGCGCCTCTCCCCTGTTGTCGTAGATAAATCCCGCATTTTCACTCTTTCCCGCCCCGACCTTTACCGCCGCATAGCAGTTCTGTGTCTTTCCCTCATTCTGATATGCGAAACCGCCTTCCAGCCTTGCCTTTCTGCCCATGATCGCACCTCTTATCATGCGCCAGCCGGGACGGGCTGCCCCGGCTGTACCGCTACTTTCTTATGTGTGATTTACGGTTCGCTGACCTCGATCTTCACTGTGATCGTTCCGATCTGCGTCCATTTGCTGATACTGTTTTTCAGTTCTTCTTTTATGCCGGACGGCATGAAATATACGACCCCCACGGTAGGAATTCCATTCGCGCCGTCTTCTCCGTTATTCGCGCTGGTAAGAGCCAGAGCGCAGTCTGCAGCATCAAAGTTCGTGCTTGTATCTCCCTGTGCTGCCGCAAAACTCCCTGTGGTCTCCTCATACCCTGCCGCTCCGACATAAGCTAACACCGCCCGGATGTCCACGTTGGAATGGTTCGTCACCTGAATCCGGTTGATTGCGTCCTCCCTGGTATCCAGCGCCCTGTTGCTTACGCTGTCGTACACCTGCCAGCCTTTGCCCTCTATCTCCTTGTGATGCTCCGTGTCCCATATGTTGTTCTCGTACCGGAAGGTCATTGCGCCCCACTCCACGTCCACGGAGTAGATCACCCTGTTGTCGGTATAAGCCTGCACATCGATGGCCGTGTCGGAATAAGCAGGCTTGGCGGGGGTATCTTCCTGCGCAGGAATCTCGCTCTCCCGCGTGGGATCGAGATCCTCAACTAAACCGCCGCCTGTCTGCGCCAAATCGGATCTCTCCGGATCGCTGCCGTCTGTGCCTCCTTCTGTCTGCGCCAAATCGGGTCTCTCCGGATCGCTGCCGTCTGTGACGTCTTCTGTCTGCGCCAAATCGGGCCTCTCCGGATCGCTGCCGTCTGTGCCGTCTTCTGTCTGCGCCAAATCGGGCCTCTCCGGATCGCCGCCGTCTGTGACGTCTTCTGTCTGCGCCGGATCGGGTCTCTCCGGATCGCTGCCGTCTGTGACGTCTTCTGTCTGCGCCAAATCG
>CAYNOE010000158.1:0-3943 GCA_964398745.1 uncultured Lachnobacterium sp. | reverse complement strand
ATCGGGTCTCTCCGGATCGCTGCCGTCTGTGACGTCTTCTGTCTGCGCCAAATCGGGCCTCTCCGGATCGCCGCCGTCTGTGCCGTCTTCTGTCTGCGCCGGATCCGTATTGTAAACATCCGTTGTGATATTATTTAACGCCAATCCCGCAACGCCGCCGCTCAAGTCCAGCGCGGGGATCTCTCCGCCGCAGATTCCGATGAACAGCGTCTGTTTAGACGCCCCCGCGCTCCAATACAGTCCTATTCCGCCCTGACCCTCCTGCATTCTGGGAAAGCCGCCTCCGTCTCCATTCGGCCATTCCCTCTCCGCCTGAATGGCGGGCGCAAGGCTCGTCAGCGTCCCGGCGCCCGTAATGGACAAAGACTCCGTGGGAATGCCGCTGCTGTCGATAACGATTCCATCCCAAATGTGATACTGCAGCTCTATTAAAGCCTCTTCTGTATAACCCTCCTGTTCGTCGAAGGAATGATCCAGGCTTCGTATCACGACAGGCGTCTCAAACGTGTTGACCCCGTTTACGACTATATGCGCGACAGTGTTTTTCGCATAAAGGGAGTAGATACCCCAGTTTTCTGCATACGGATCCATGGCGGACTGCGTATTTCCGCCAGCGTCCTCTATATGGCAGCGATCCGGCCCAATCCGGACGCCGTTTAAGGTCAGAGTCAGGGTCTCCGGGTCATAGACTGCCGTGCCGTCACCGAAAATATCCCCGCAGTTTGACCCCGTCACCTGTGTATCCCCGATCCAGAGTACGCCGCCGTCCAACGGAGAGGGAGAGGCTTTAACGGATGTCGCCCCGAAGGGTGGGGAAAGAACTGCGCCCGCCAGACATAACGCTGTACATGCCGTTTTGACTTTGCGAAAGATGTCCTTTCTCATACATCCTCTCCTTCTTTCCTGCCTCTCGTTCATTCCCTTTTATGATTTCTTTCTGATTTCTACCTCAGAAACCCGGATTTTCCCAGGCGGCATTTCTGACGCCCGGGAAAATCTGTCTGTCTTACAAAATTTCTGTGCGAATCCGCCGTTTACGGCGTCGCCGCTGCCGGATCCTCTATCTCAATGGCTACCGTGATGGTGCCGATCTGCTGCCATTTTTCTATGCCGCTTGTCTTGTTGACATCGCTTATGCCTGACGGCATGAAGTATGCCTTGCCCACGGTTTCCTTGCCGACGCCGCCCCCGCCCAGGCCATTCTTCGCCGTGCCAAGCGTCAGGTATGCCGGGACAGTTCCGGCCGCCGCAGTCAGTGCATTTGTATCGCCGGTTTCGGTTCCCTTGTTAAAGGAAAATCCTCCCGTGGTATCTGTATAGCCCGACCCACCTGCATAGGTGAGGGTAGCCCATACGCCCGCATTTGAGTGGTTTGTGACCTTAATCTCGTTGATGGCATGCTCCTTGGCCTCCAGCGCCTCTTCGTTTACACTGTCGTACACCTGCCAGCCTTTGCCCGCCATCTCCTTATGATTCTCCGTGTCCCATGTGCTGTTCTCATAACGGAAGGTCATCGCGCCCCACTCCACGTCCACGGAATAGACCACCTTGTTCTCGGTATGCGCCTGTACATCAATAGCTGTGTCCGCATAGGCAGGTTTGGCAGGAACATAGTCCGGGTCGCTCTCATTTCCTACCGCGGGAATCTCGTTCTCCCGCGTAGGGTCGAGATCCTTGACCGTACCGCCGCCTTTATTTCCGGGCGTATCCGGTCCGGGCGTATCCGGTCCGTCGCCTCCGTCTTCATTGATGTAATCCTTCCACTGCGTCCAGCTTCCCTTGTACGCAGCAATACTGGATTTCGGAACATAGATCTGCTTATCAATAGTACTAATAGGGGTATCCTTGAACACATTGTCGCTTCCGCCTCCGTCTCCAAGCGTCGGAGGCGTTTCCCCAAGCATCGTCACCGAATTCAGCCTGTCGCAGCGTTCAAATGCGCTCGCTCCGATGCTTGTCACGCTGGCTGGTATCGTAACGTTTTCCAGCTTATGGCAGTAATAAAACGCAGATGCCCCGATGCTCGTCACGCCATCCGGTATCGTCACCGATGTCAGCGCACAACCGTAAAATGCCTCACTTCCGATGCTTGCCACGCTGGACGGTATCGTCACCGACTCCAGTGCTCTACAGTTGTCAAATGCGTTGTCTCCGATGCTTGTCACGCCATCCGGTATCGTCAGACTGCCTGACATTTTCAAACAGTTCTCAAATATGCTGTCATTGATCGCGGTCAGTCCGGACGGCAGCGTGGCGGCATCCAATTCCAATGCCCTGCAGTCCTTAAATGCGCCTGAACCGATGGTTGTAACGCTGCCCGGTATATTGATGGTTGTCAGAGACGCGTCAAAATCAAATGCTGATGCACCGATCGTCGTCAAACTGGACGGTTCCGCGATGGTCACGGTTGTCAGTTTGGCTAAGCCTTTAAATGCCTTATCTCCGATCTCAGTCAGGCTTGCCGGTAAACTTACGGTCGTAAGATTGTCACAATCCTCAGCAAACGGCATGTCATACATGCTGTCGCTAAAGTTTTTAATCACCGTCACGCCCTCTTTCACCGTTAATGTTTTCACCAACATCTTATAAGTCCGGGGACCGCCTGCTATGTCATCCAGCCAGTTTTCCAGACCCTCCTCCGTATAAATCGTCATATTGCCGTCCCTGTCTATATAATAGCCGTCCGCTTCACTGCCCATAGGTCCAGAGGCGGCATGCGCAATCAGGGGATTGATACACAGCATCACAAAAACTGCGGCAGACAGCAGAAGCGCTTTGCCAAAAAGAGCATAAAGCCGTCCTTCCTTTACGGTTTCCTTCATTTATTTCCCTCCCTTCTGTCTTTTATTTTTACAGATGTCTTTTTTGCCTGTCTTATTCGGAAGGCGCCTGCTCAACGCCTTCCGCTCGCAAGACTGCGTCACTTACGGCATTCACGGCGTCGCTGCTGTCGGCTGTACCGTCTTGATGCCTACGGTGATGGTGCCGATGGTGGTCCACTTCGTGATGCCGTTTGTCTCGTTGTCAGCGCTTATGCCGTCCGGCATGAAGTATGCCGTACCAACGGTTTCCTTGCCGGCGCCGTCGGTGCCCAGGCCATTATTCGCCGTGCCAAGCGTCAGGTATGCCGGCACACCTCCGGCTGCATCCGTCAGTACACTATTAGCTTCCGGACCGGAAAATACTCCGGTAGTATCTGTATAACCGTTCACAGCTGCATAAGTGAGGGTCGCCCACACGCCCGCATTTGAGTGGTTTGTAACCTTAATCTCGTTGATGGCATGCTTCTTTTCCTTCAGCGCCTCTTCGTTTACACTGTCGTACACTTTCCAGCCCGCACCATCGATCTCCTTGTGATTCACAGGATCCCATGTTTTGCTCTCGTACTGGAAGGTCATTGCGCCCCACTCCACGTCCACGGAATAGACGGTGCCATCCTGCGTATGGCCATAGACGGGGATCTCCGTGTCGGCATATGCCGGTTTGGCGGGAGTATCTCCCTCCGCGGGAATCTCCTCCGTCTGCGTAGGGTCGAGATCATTTTTTGCACCTGACGCCGGGGTCACTGTATCCCCATCCGCTGCCAGCGCACTTACGCCTGTCATCGGGGATACCAGCAGCGATACTACAAGCGCCCCTGTTCCAAATACTTTCCATAACTGCTTTCTTTTCATAATAGTAGTCTCCTTTCCTGTTGCAGTATGTTAATAGTCTTCTATGTCAATATATCATAACCATCCCAGAACGACTCAAGAGGTTTTTGCAAATTTTTTGGGGTTTTTTGAGAAAAAGATGGAGATAAGCCGTGAATTGTAACATAGAGCCACAAGCCGTTTTCAATAAAATTCCGGCAAGTGGCTTTTCCTTTTGTTCGCTATTATTTTCAGACATTAAGAAACCGCAACCCCTTGATTTCTCAAGGAATTGCGGTGCTTATTTTACT
>CAYNOE010000157.1:0-7203 GCA_964398745.1 uncultured Lachnobacterium sp. | reverse complement strand
TTGCACAATTGACAGAAACTCTTTCCATATGTTATGGTTCCATTATGATGTTTATTAAATTTTAATGGAACCATACGTAATGGAAGGAGTTTTTGTTATGAAAAGAATGGTCAGAAAAACTGCGTTATTTCTGGTATTTGTTATGCTGACAGGGCTTTTTGCAGGCTGCAGTTCCCTGCCGCAGTTTGATGCATCCAAATACCTGCAGGCGATGCTGGATGCTGCCTACAAAAATGACGCAACGCTGGCGGAGGAGCTTAAGCTTGCCACGAAAGAAGAAGTCGAACAGCAGTATAACCAGACAATTGACGATACAATTGCCGCGATGTTTGGAAGCGGTGGTTTTAATGCGTCTGAGGATTTAAAGGAGCGTTACCGGAAAATTTACGCGGACATTTTTTCCAAAATGGATTATACGGTCAAGGATTCCCGGAAATTATCAGATGGCTCCTACAGTGTGACGGTTACATACAAACAGATGAAACTGTTCAAGCCTGCCATGAAGAAGGTCCGCAAGAACCTGAACAAGGTAAGCAACACCAATGCGCAGCTTGCGCTGGAGAGCATGTTTACAGTTGTGGCTGACAGCCTTGAAAAATCACTTTCCAGGGATTTAAAGTATGGAACTGAGGAAGTGATGGTTGTACATATCGAAATACAGAATCATATGTATGTACTGAAAAAAGAGGACGCCATGGCGCTGACCTTAAATCTTATTGATGAGGAAGAAGTTCTGAATTCAGGACGGTAAAACAGTAATTAACGGAGAAACAAAATATAATTTTTCTCTTGACACGGACAGCATATATATGGTATTGTTAAACAGTTGTTAGAAACAAGCAGAGTATCCACTCTCACCTGAGCGCAATTAGGCGACTTGGCGTTTATACTTTTAACAGTTCATTTTTGAATGTTGGATGTTATTATAGTGGGTAGTCTGTCTATCCACTATTTTTTATTGGAGGTACAAAACCATTAGCGAATTAATGATTAATGAACAAATCAGAGACAGGGAAGTTCGGCTGATAGGACCGGATGGGGAGCAGGTTGGTGTTGTTTCATCAAGGGAAGCCCAGAAGATTGCAGATGAAGCAGGACTTGACCTGGTTAAAATTGCACCGAATGCGAAGCCGCCGGTCTGCAAGGTGATTGATTACGGCAAGTACCGTTATGAGCTTGCGCGTAAGGAAAAAGATGCAAAGAAGAAGCAGAAAACTGTTGAACTTAAAGAGATTCGTCTGTCACCGAATATTGATACCAATGATCTCAATACCAAGATGAATGCCGCAAGAAAGTTCTTATCCAAAGGAAACAAGGTGAAGGTCACGCTCCGGTTTCGCGGACGTGAAATGGCCCATATGAACAGTAGCAAGCACATATTGGATGATATCGCTGAAAGTCTCTCCGATATTGCAGTAGTGGAGAAAGCGCCGAAGGTCGAAGGCAGAAGCATCGGTCTGGTACTGGCAGAAAAAAGATAAAAATTAAGGAGGAATAGACAATGCCAAAAATGAAAACATGCAGGGCAGCTGCAAAACGTTTCAAGAAAACAGGAACAGGGAAATTAAAAAGAAATAAGGCGTACCGCAGACATATCTTAACAAAGAAGACAAGAAAGACCAAGAGAAATCTCAGAAAACCGGCAATGACGGATAGCAGCAACGTTAAGAATATGAAGAAGATTTTACCATATATCTAGGATTTGTCAGGTTAAGGAGGAATATAAAGATGGCAAGAGTAAAAGGTGGCACAAACACCAGAAAAAAACATAACAGGGTATTAAAGCTGGCAAAGGGTTACAGGGGTGCACGTTCCAAGCAGTACCGCGTGGCAAAGCAGTCCGTAATGAGGGCCCTTGCATCATCATATGCAGGCCGTAAGCAGAGAAAGAGACAGTTCCGCAGTCTGTGGATTGCGCGTATCAACGCAGCAGCCCGTATGAACGGGCTTTCTTACAGCCAGTTCATGCACGGATTAAAGCTTGCCGGTTCTGATTTGAACCGCAAGGTGCTGGCAGACATGGCAATTACAGATGCTAATGGATTTGCAAAGCTGGTGGAGCTTGCAAAGAGCGCTTTATAACAGGACAGGCTTTTAAATTATGGGCAGCCGTATGATTTTACGGCTGCTCTTTTTTGTCAGGAGTATTTTTATTTTTTAACTGCTGCCGGTAATCCCTTGGGGCCATTCCCTTTTTTTGGTGAAAGGTCCTCGAAAAATAAAGCCCGTTGTCAAAGCCGACAGAGTTGGCGATTGCCGTAATGGAAAGGTCAGAGTGTTCTAACAGGTAACAGGCCTGCTTCATGCGGAAATCGTTTAAATATTCTTTCGGGGACTGCTTTAGAACCAGTTCAAACGAGCGGAACAGGTGGCTTCTGCTTAATCCGACATATGCGGCGATGTCTTCCACTGTGACCGGATAGGAATAATTGGCATTGATGTATTCTATGCTTTTTTGTACGTAGGCGCTGGCGGAATTTTTGATTTCTTTTTTTTGTGCGCCCTGCAGAAAAAGTGCGAGCGTTGTATAAAGCCAGCCTGTCATTTCTACCGCATTTTTAAATCCATTTCCCCGGGCGTCATAAATATGCAAAAGCTTGCATTTGATTTCATCCCCGTTTACGGTGTTTTTAATATAAGGATTTTTCCTGGAAAAATCCGTTGCCTGCAAAATGGCGGCGGCATCGCTTCCGGTAAAACCTACCCATGCATATTCCCACGGTTCCTCGGAATCTGCCTGGTAAAGGCTTTCTGTATTGGGATAGATTAAAAAAGAATCGCCTGCGGCAAGGTGGTGGGTCTGGCCGTTGACGCGGTATATGCCTTTTCCGGAAATGATATAGTGGATCAGATAGTGGTCCCTTATGCCCGGTCCCCACTGGTATCCGCTGTCACAACGCTGGCATCCGACATTGTATACCGAAAGGGAAACCAGCTTTTTTTCAGTTGCCTTGTATGAGTTTTTATATTTTTCATTCATAAATCCATTATAAAGCGTATACCGGGAGAATGCAACATAAATACATGTTTTGAGTACATTTCCACCTTTTCTTTTGACTAAAATAAAGATAGAATAGTATCAGAACAAAAACAGAAAACAAATAAACATGGAAAAGGAGAGAGTATTATGGCAGTATTAGTTACGGGCGGGGCAGGTTATATTGGAAGCCACACATGCGTGGAACTGCAGAATGCAGGCTATGAGGTGGTAGTTCTGGACAATCTTTCAAACTCATCAGAAAAGTCACTGGACAGGGTGGAAGCGCTTACCGGAAAGAAAGTTACTTTTTACAAGGGGGATATTCTGGACAGGGAAATTTTAAACAAAATCTTTTCGGAACAGAAGATTGACAGCTGCATCCATTTTGCGGGACTTAAGGCGGTTGGGGAATCCGTTGTAAAACCGTGGGAATATTACAACAATAATATCGCGGGAACCCTTACGCTGGTGGATGTAATGCGGCAGCACAACTGCAAAAATATCATCTTTTCATCTTCCGCCACGGTATACGGGGATCCGGCACAGATTCCGATTACCGAGGAGTGTCCGAAAGGACAGTGTACCAATCCTTACGGCTGGACCAAGTCCATGTTAGAGCAGGTACTTACGGATATCCAGAAAGCGGACACGGAATGGAATGTCATCCTGTTACGCTATTTTAACCCGATTGGAGCGCACAAAAGCGGAACCATGGGCGAAAATCCAAACGGGATTCCAAACAACCTGATGCCTTATATTACGCAGGTTGCAGTAGGAAAGCTTGAAAAGCTGGGGGTTTTCGGGGATGATTACGACACGCCTGACGGTACGGGCGTCCGTGATTATATCCATGTGGTGGATCTTGCAGCCGGACATGTAAAGGCACTTAAAAAGATTGAAGAAAATGCAGGGCTGTGCATCTATAATCTGGGAACCGGACACGGCTACAGTGTGCTGGATATTGTGAAAAACTTTGAAGCTGCCAATGACATCCGGATTCCGTATGTGATTAAGGAACGCAGGGCGGGAGATATTGCCACCTGTTACTGTGACCCGGGGAAGGCGGAGCGAGAGCTTGGCTGGAAAGCACAGTACGGAATCAGGGACATGTGTGCAGACTCATGGAGATGGCAGAAAAACAATCCAAATGGATATGATGATTAAAAAATACATGGCATCAGCGAACTGATGCCATGTATTCTTTTACAGTCATGATGGACAGATGAAGGGGCGACAGACCGGAAAGGACCAGCCGGGCTGCCTGCTCCTTTTCATTGTCAAGTCCGGAAACCGCATCGGTCAGGTATACAATGTAGATACCGGCGTCAATTAGAGAAAATACTGTGGAAAGTACACAGCATTCCTCCACCACGCCCGCAATTACTACGCGGTCTGCTTTTTTTGCGGCAGCAAGCACCTCGGGAATGGCAAGCGAGGAATATACCCCTTTTGTGTAAAGGGGGTATTTTTTTAATGCGTCTGAAAGCTGCGGAAGCATTTCATTTGCCCATTTATCAGAATTGATTTTCTCGTTTTGTATGTTATAATTCTTCCATATCCCGTGCGGTGTATCAGAAGCGATAAAACGGGTAAAGATTACATCCGCGCAGATATTCTGGCTGATTAAAAGGTTTACATTGTCTGCAGCGCCTTCGGTGTTTAAGCATTCCCACTTTTGTCCCTTTGTATAAACATTCTGCATATCAATTACGAGCAGAAGGTCATGGTATTTCCTGCGGTCCATTGAGGTTTTCCTTTCTTTTAATAATGACGGCCCGGCACTCAGGAGCCTTCGTAGGTCATAAGGTCATGTATTGCGTCCGTGAGTTGTGTATACCCGTCCACAAGCGTCTTTAAATGCTCCCTGCCGGACGGCTCCAGGTGATAATAGATTCTGACCTGTCTTTTTTTAGCCTGTTCCCTGCGTTCCGTGATATGTCCCTGCTCAGACAGCCGGTACATAATCGGATAGAGTGTCCCCTCCTTCAAATTAATCAGATTATGTGTCCGCTCTGAAATCAGCTGGGTAAGCTGGTAGCCGTAACAGTCCTCATTTTCAAGGATTTTTAAGACCAGCATTTCGATACGGAATAAATCTCTGTTTGCCATATATGTTTCCTCCTGTTTGTGATTTCTACAATGTAATTTAACCACAATATAAAGTCTGATGCAATGCTTGCTTTAAAAAAATGTTTTTTCGGAATCTTTCTGGTATAATAAGATTAAACAAGAGTTTTCTGAACTTTCTAAGAAATTAGACTTATGATGCTTCAAATGTCAGTTTTTTTATCAGAAATCACTCATAAAGCGCCGTGGGATTTTGAATAACACAAAAATTAATATAGAAATTATTTGGGGAATGTGATAAAATTAAAAAAAAGTAATTATTCCAGAGACGAGGTTCTGAATAGTTACAAAAAAATAAAAATTTACATAGGAGGGAATAATTCACGGATGGAACTTCAAATTTTAAAAGATGAAGAAAAAAGAATGAATTTTATCATGTTTATCTTTAATCTGGTGATACCGATTGTTGCTTTTTTGTATGTGCTGATTTTTAACGGGGGCAGGCTTAGGGACAGTGTTGCTCTTTTGATATCGGTGTGTTCTCTTTTGATTAAAGCATTCGAGAAACCTCTTGGAAAATATGCCAAATATCTGTATGTTTCTGCAATGCCGGCTGTAGGCGCAGTCATTATTACGGCTGGTACGCCGGGGGTATTTGGCGCGATGGTGGAAGCATATTTCCTGGTGCTGTTTCTGACGATTCCTTACTTTGATCTGTCGGTGGTGAAGGCGAATGTGGTGGTTACCGTTCTGGTGAACCTTGTTTTTATGCTTATTTTTCCAAAAGGCTTTCTGGCCATGGATACAGCTGCAATCTGGGTTTTTATTTTTATGGTATACTTCCTTGCAATTCTTGCCGTAGCGTATATTGTAACAAGGACGCGTTCTTTGTTCATTATGGTCGAGCAGAAAGAAGGAGAAGTGGAGGAACTGCTTGAGAAAGTGAGCAATGCTTTTGAAGGGCTGGAGGAGTCTTCCCAGACAATTTACGGTTCCCTGCACGACCTTGAGAAAGGTTCCGCCGATATTGCGGCTTCCACAACAGAGGTTTCAAGCAGTGCGGATGTGCAGATTAGCGAGGTGGAGGGAAGTCTTTCCATATTTGACAAATTAAATTTGAGCATTTCCAATTCAAAGGAACGTGTCAGCCAGACGGCAGAGGCAATGGATGAACTGAAGAACAAAAATGAAGAGGGAATTGCTGCAATCTCTGTTTTGCATGAAAAATTTGAAGAAAACATCGAAACCACAAAGATTGCATCGGATGGAATAGCAGAGCTTTCCAAAAAATCCAATTCCATTGGAGGTATTATCGAAAGCATCCGCCAGATTGCGCAGCAGACCAATCTGCTGGCATTAAATGCCGCTATTGAAGCGGCGCGTGCGGGAGAGGCTGGAAAAGGTTTTGCTGTTGTAGCGGATGAGATTAATTCCCTTTCGGCGGAATCCTCAGAAGCAACCAAGAAGATAGATGCCATTTTAAAGGATATTATTGACACAGTGGATAATATCCATCATGTGATTGACCAGAACAGTGAAGTGGTGAAGGAGTCAGGTGAAAAGCTTGATGATACTGTTGTCATATTTAAGGATATGATGGAATCCTCTAAGGGTGTTATTGAGACTACAGGACTTTTAAAGGAAGAACTGGCAGGAATTATTGAAGTTAAGGATCATCTGTTTGGTGCAATGGAGCGCGTGGAGGATATTTCAAGAAAAGCAGTTGGTGCAACCGGTGAAATCAGCGCGGCAACCGAGGAGCAGGTTGCCGGTCTGGATATAATCGTAAAATCCATGCAGGACATGCAAAACGGAGTAGAAAAACTCTCAGAAGTATTAAATGCAAAGTAATGCCCTGTTTTTTAAGGGCATTACCTACGCAAACCATATCCGCGAAGCGGATTTTGCATATGGTTTGCTCCTTCCCTGCTTTTTTAAGGGCATTACCTACGCAAACCATATCCGCGAAAGCGGATTTTGCATATGGTTTGCTCCTTCCCTTGTCCTTAAAGGGTGTTATCATATTTTATGCATAAAAAGAAGTTGCCTGATTAGGCAACTTCTTTCGGGTTGGGCTGTTTTATAAAAAACAGTAAGCAGTTCGTAGGGGAATCGAACCCCTGTTTCCGCCGTGAGAGGGCGGCGTCTTAACCGCT
>CAYNOE010000156.1:0-7222 GCA_964398745.1 uncultured Lachnobacterium sp. | reverse complement strand
AAGATCCTGCCGAATCTGGGATGCCGTAACCTGCATCCGGCTGCTTAAGTCTCCTGATGAGATGCGTTCCACCCCTTCTTCCAAAAGTTCTCCCAGATACCGGTAATATCTTGGCAACCGCCGGACGACAGCCTGTGATATTTCTTTTTCCACAATCCCATCCTCCAATTCCGGTTTATAAAAAACCCTAAGACAATTATAGAATTTTTACACATGACTGTCAATGTGTTAAAAATTTAACAGGAGAAAAATTTCCCCTGACTGCCTTAGGGTTAATCGGTTAAAACATCTTCTCTTTTACAAAGAAGCCTCCAGTTCACTGCGGACTGCCTTTATGAAGTCTTCACTGTTTAAAACCGTTGGATTTTCAATTGTTGTAATCAGTGCAAGGTCTTTTGTCATCCTGCCGGACTCAATCGTCTTTAAACATGCATGTTCCAGCTTATCTGCAAAATCAGAAAGTTTTGGAATATTGTCCAGCTCGCCGCGCTTTCTCAGCGCGCCTGTCCATGCAAAAACCGTGGCAACAGAGTTGGTGGACGTTTCCTCTCCCTTTAAGTGCTTGTAATAATGTCTCTGAACCGTTCCGTGTGCGGCTTCATACTCGTAATATCCCTGCGGGGAAACCAGTACGGAGGTCATCATGGCAAGAGAACCGCAGGCAGAGCTTATCATATCGCTCATCACATCCCCGTCATAGTTCTTGCATGCCCAGATAAATCCGCCTTCCGACTTCATAACACGGGCAACCGCATCATCAATCAGCGTATAAAAATATTCGATTCCGGCATCATCGAACTGCTTTTTGTATTCCCTGTCAAAAATATCCTGGAAAATATCCTTAAAAGTATGGTCGTATTTTTTGGAAATGGTATCCTTTGTGGCAAACCATAAATCCTGCCTGGTATCTAAAGCATACTTAAAACAGCTGTGCGCAAAGCTTTCAATGGACTCATCCAGATTATGCTGTCCCTGAATGACTCCGGCACCCTTAAATTCATGAATCAGTTCCCTGGTTACGGCTCCGTCTTCTGCGGTAAACACAAGTTCTGCTTTTCCGGGACCCGGCACCTTAAGCTCACTTGCCTTATATACATCACCGTATGCATGTCTTGCGATGGTAATCGGTTTTTTCCATGATTTGACATTCGGCTCAATCCCTTTTACTGAAATTGGCGCACGGAAAACGGTTCCGTCCAGCATTGCACGGATGGTTCCGTTCGGGCTTTTCCACATTTCCTTTAAATTGTACTCTGTCATTCTTGCTGCATTTGGCGTAATGGTCGCACACTTGACTGCCACACCGTATTTCTTTGTGGCATTTGCGGAATCCACTGTCACCTGGTCGTTTGTGCGGTTCCGTTCCTCAAGCCCCAGGTCATAGTACTCGCTCTTAAGTTCAATGAACGGCAGAATCAGTTCATCCTTAATCATCTGCCAGAGAATTCTTGTCATTTCATCCCCGTCCATTTCGACCAGAGGGGTGGTCATTTTAATCTTTTCCATACTGTAGCCTCCTTTACTCTGCTTCATTCTATGTAATATGTTTTTTCAAATCTAATCCCATGTTGCTTATTGTATCTATTTATTGGAAAAAAGTCAACCAAAACCAGAATTTCAGAAAAATCCCGCCACCAAAAAAATTTTTTTTACGGACATACACCCTTTGTATCCGCTGCCATAGACTATACTGTAAATATCTTTATTGGAGGTCACTTATGAGTGATTTAGCTGCAACAAACTGTGGATGCCCGTCATCTGAAAACGGATGTGGATGCAATTCCATTATCTGGATTATCCTGCTTCTTTCCTGCTGCGGATGCGGCGGAGGTTCCCTCTTCGGCGGCAGCAGCTGCGGCGGCGGAAATGACTGCTGCTGGATTATCATCCTGCTTCTGCTTTGCGGAAACAACGGATTCGGCGGCTGCGGCTGCATGTAATCCATATCCAAAACTATGGGGAGCCGGTTTTTCCGGCTCCCCGTTTTTTCTTACCTGCGTTTCTTTCCCTCCCTTTTCTCCTGCCGCTTTATGGCCTCCTGTACTCCACATGCCCCCGGCACCTGCCGCTTTTTTAAACACTCCTCATCCACCGTATAAACGCTGTTTCCTTCAATAATTAATTTTCCCATAACTTTTTTATTTTACTATATGCATAGGGACGGGATATCTCCCATAAAATGGTATAAAAATATAAATAAAGTGCACAGGCTGGAATATGGAAGAAAAAGAAAATGTAACA
Organism: uncultured Lachnobacterium sp.; assembly: GCA_964398745.1. Taxonomy (GTDB): domain Bacteria; phylum Bacillota; class Clostridia; order Lachnospirales; family Lachnospiraceae; genus Roseburia. The sequence continues at coordinate 4,981 of CAYNOE010000156.1, read as the reverse complement.
TATGATGACCTGGTACAGACCCGCAATATCCAGATTTTAAAATCTGTTGTTCCCTTTCTGGAATTCCGTACACAAAAACCGGTTGCAATGCTGATCCAGTATCTGGAATTTAAAAATGCATCAGATACTTTTTCCCGCCGGGATAACAGTATGGCAGCATGTTCACTTCCAAACGGAAGCGAAAAAAGAAACGCCATGTTAAATGCAGTGCGCCAGTACTGTACCCCGAAGGAACAGGAAACCATTGACACCATATTGAATCTGTTCTGTGTCATGGATAATTATGAACTGTTTAACAGTTGACAGGAGGGATTATGGATTCATCTATTTTTAACAATCCTGCGTTTTCCGGCATGAGTCCGGAAAAAATGCAGTTTCTGCTTTCCTTCGCCCAGAAGGATAAGCCCACAAACATGAAAGATATCATGCCGTTTCTGCTCTCCAACATGCGGCAGGCAAAAGACCAGAACCTCGACTTTTCAAAACCGGAGGTATCGCTGATCTGCGAACTGTTATCAAAAGACCTGCCGCCGCAGGAACAGCAACGGGTAAAACAGCTCATGTCGCTTCTTAACATGAACAAATCCTAAGTACCGTTTATTTCTTCAAGCGGAATTACAAGCAGCTTGTCAAGCGGGGAAAGGCTTACGCCTTTCCCATCCGTTCCTTCATAGTATTTTTCCCCTGCCGATTCAAACAGCACATACAAAGAGTCCGGACTGATGTCAATTTCCTCCGAACAGGGCGGAAGCTCCACCTTTACATCCGGAGACCTTGGGCGGGTCGCCATATCGCTGACGGATGTATAATAAAACAGATAGGAAGACTTGTTTCTGCCATAAGAACAGCTTAAATAAATTCCTCCGTCTTCATTAAATGCCATCCCCTGCACTTTTGGGGGAATATTAAAACTGCTTAAGGTTTCAAGGCTGTTTTCGCTTGTGTTAAAGTGGTAGGCATAAACTTTTGAATTCATGACGACCTGATGGGATGCAACCCAGAGCCTTTCCCCGTACCAGGTAATGCAGGACGGGGTATTGTCCACTTCATATTCATCCACTACATTCCTTGCGTCCACCACGCCGCCGGTATTCTGGTATGCCATAAGCTGGATAAAATCATAGGAAATCCGCTCAATGGTCTGCTCATAGGAATTACATACCCATACATTTTCACCGTCAAAGGTAATTCCGCCGAGATGGCTGTCTTCATCCATTCCAAGAGTAACTAAATAATCCCCGCTCTCCCGGTCAAAGACCATCATTTCCCCCATACAGCCATCCTCCGCGGAATAGGATGTAATCAGCACAAACTCTTCGGTCAGGCACATGCCCTGCGGACACTGCGCCTCACTGTAAATATATTTGTTTATAAAATCATCTTCCCTTGTTTCCGGCATTCCCGGAATATCAACCTCATCCAGAAAATCATAGTCAAGGTTTTTTAATATTTTTATGCTTTTATCCAGTGAACCCTTCTCCTGGTAAGGATAATTTCTGACATTCGCCCTGTTATCAATTTTTGGCGTCCATCTGGCATACAGCAGATATTTTCTGCTTTCCTGATACGAAACAGACTTTATTTTCTGCCTGAACGAACGGTCTTTGTACCAGCCTAAAAAACGGTAGCCATAGCGGTACGGCTCGTACAGTGCATGTTTTCCGTCTGCAGGATAGGTACCTTTGTTGTGCGGATTCTGAATTCCCCCGCCCAGAAAATAACATACTTTTATTTCCGGTGAAGCATACCCCGCGGGAATAAAAGAAGTGCCGGAAGAGCCAAAAACATCCTCTTCCGGTACCTGTTCTGCTAAAAAAAACATTAACATAAGACATAATACAGTTTTTATAATTCCTGCACTATTCTTCCGTATCAACAAGCTTATTCGCCCTCTCTTCAATCTCTCTTTGTGCCACATCATCCGGCGCCTGCTCATATCTTGCAAACTCGTAAGAAAATGTGCCGCTTCCGCTCGTCATGGAACGAAGCTGTGTATTATAACCGTATAATTCCAGATACGGAATATCAGCGGTAATTTCCTGGTAGCCGTTTTCTGAGTTCATGTTCATAACACGGCCCCTGCGCTTATTTAAATCCCCCATGATATCCCCGGTATAGGCTTCCGGGGCCATAACCTTTAAGGTTGCAACCGGCTCTAAAAGCACCGGTTTTGCTTCCATAAAACCTTTCTTAAACGCCTGCGCTGCTGCAACCTTAAATGCCATCTCAGAAGAATCCACCGCATGAAAAGAACCGTCATAAAGCTCTGCCTTAACACCAATAACCGGATATGCCGCAAGAGGTCCTTTTAATACGGCTTCTGCAATTCCCTTCTCCACTGCCGGAAAATAGTTCTTTGGTACTGCGCCGCCAACCACACACTGGTCAAACACATACGCAGTGTCCAGATCCCCGGAAGGCTCAAAACGCATCTTTACATGCCCGTACTGTCCGTGTCCGCCGGACTGTTTCTTGTATTTGTATTCCACATCGGATTTTCCGCGTATCGTCTCACGGAACGCCACTTTCGGCCGCATAAGTTCAATTTCAACCTTATATTTTTCCTTAAGCATACTTGCAACAATTTCCAGATGCTGGTCTCCCATTCCATAAAGCAGTGTCTGGCGGTTTTCACTGTCATTGACATGCTGCAAAGTCAGATCCTCCATCAGAAGCTTCTGTAAAGACTGTGAAATCTTGTCTACATCCGCCTTGTTTTTTGCCTTGTAACGCATGGATACATACGGCCTGGAAATGTTCGCGCGTATATAGGCAACCGGATTATTTTTTGTAGACAGCGAATCCGTAGTGAGCGTCTGGGAAAGCTTGGCAATCGCGCCGATATCCCCCGCATGAAGTTCATTTACTTCCTCGGTTTTGTTTCCGCGGATGACATAAAGATGCCCCAGCTTTTCCTCACAGTCCCTGTGGTAATTATAAAGTACATCATCCGTCTTAAGAACTCCGGAATTCACCTTAATCAGCGAATACTTTCCAATATAAGGATCTACGATTGTCTTAAAAATATACGCGGATTTCGCCTTGGAAAAGTCATAATTTGCCTGGTAAACCTCGTTGGTTTTTGTATTGATTCCGGCACATTCGCGTTTATCCGGGCTTGGGAAATATTTTACGATATCTGTCATCAGCGTATACATTCCGCGCGCCATCACATTAGAGCCCATCATAACCGGGACAATGGAACCGTCAATAACATTAACACGGAGCGCCTGACGGATTTCGTCCTCAGAAAATTCCTCGCCGTTAAAATAACGTTCCATAAATTCCTCGCTGGTTTCCGCCACTGCTTCCATCAGCGCATCACGGCAGATTCCAAGATTTTCCTTCGAATATTCCGGTACTTCAAATTTGTCCACCGTTCCTTTGTCATTCCATCGTTTTGCCTTCTGCTGTACAACATTAACATAGCCGACAAACTGCTCATTCTCCCGGACCGGCAGGTGAAACGGTGCAATTTTCTTTCCATAAAGCCCTTGCAGTTCCTCCACAACCTGGCGGTAGCTAACATTGTCAATATCCATGTCCGTTACAAAAATCATGCGCGGAAGCTTATATTTCTCACAGATTTCCCATGCTTTTTTGGTTCCGGTCTCAATACCGGCTTTTCCGGAAACCACGATAACTGCCGCATCTGCTGCGGACACCGCCTCCTCTACCTCTCCTACAAAGTCAAAGTAACCCGGTGTATCAAGGATATTCACTTTTACATCATCCCACGGAATCGGAATTACAGATGTGTGAATCGAAAACTGCCGTCTGGCTTCTTCCTTGTCATAATCACTGATTGTACTGCCGTCTGTCACTGTTCCCATGCGTTTTGTCAGGCCTGCAAGATATGCCATCGCTTCCGCAAGGGAAGTCTTGCCGCAGCCCCCGTGCCCTAAGAGAACCACATTTCGGATTTTGTCCGTCGTATAAACCTTCATAGTAAAAACCTCCTGCTCTCGTATTTTGCAAGTATAGTTATATTGTACTAATTTTCCTGCAATTTTACAACCTTTTTATGCAAAATGTTAATATTTTATGCTGAAATCATTTCGGAATATGATGATTAAAAAGAATATAGGGAGATTTTTAAGCTGAATTTAGTGGAAATGTATGTGTGTTTGTGCTAGAATTGTTTGTACATAGAAAAATGAGAATGCTGGAAAGGGGAAAAACAGATGAACGATAAAAAGAAGGAAGAATTTGTTGTCTGCCCGCGCTGCAGTCAGGAAGTTGATAAAAGAGCAATTTCATGCCCTTTTTGCAATTTCGGGATTCTGGCATGGCTTGAAGGAGAAATTGATGAAAACGGGGATGCCGTATGAAGTGCAGATTTGGAATTTACCAGTTAGATTTGGATGTTGAAAAAACAATTGAAGTATACAAAAAACTGGATTATGTAAGTCAGGGATGTAGTTGTTTGAACTGTAAAAATTTTGAAAGTGCAACAGACCATGTATCCAGTGAAATAAAAAGTTTTTTCGATCAAATTGGTGTGGATATTAAAAAGCCTGCTGAAATTTATGTGAATTTTTCAGATGAAGAAGGAATCACACATTACGGAGGTTTTTACCATATTTGCGGAAAGATTTTAAAAGGCGAATCTGCATGGGTAAAACAACAAGAAACGCCAAAGACGAGAGTATATGCATGGGAACATGACAGAACTTATAAAGTGAGTGATAAATTATTTGTTTCCTTTCTGGAAGAGTGTGATTTAGTCGAAGAAGAGTTTTCGGGTTCTATCGTACAAATGGAAGTTGAAATGTATTTGCCCTGGGTGATTCGTGATTAAAAATATACATACATTATATAGAGTTTAAATTCCGGTGAAATCCATGATGCAAATTCAAATGCTATATGGTATGGACATAAGTCGTTCATTACTTTTCTATATCATGTAAAATTCCACCTTTACTATATTATTTTTCATCTGTTTTCCGCAATTCTCCTTGTATAAGTTAAGCCCCCTGCC
>CAYNOE010000155.1:0-7230 GCA_964398745.1 uncultured Lachnobacterium sp. | reverse complement strand
GAACCAGTGTACTGTCTCACTGACATTCAGGCAAACCTACTTGTCTATTTGCTCGTCTGCTACGTTGGATTTTCTAGACGTAGCCACCGCTACGCCGTCGAAAATCCGCCTTGCAGCCAGACAAATATTCTGCGTAGTTTTACCGGAAGTCAATGAGACAGCACACCAGGAACCGGGCGGCAGATACAAAAACGAACGACTCTGCCACTGCTTCGGAGTTCGTTTTTGTATCTGCTGTCCGGTTCCGTCACTTACCATCTAAAACAAAGGAGGTCGCTATGTTTAAGGTTACAGACAAAAAGGAATATTTAAGACAGATTGATACCGTAAATGAAAAAGGAAAGTTTCACGACACCTGGGAGTCGCTTTCACAGTTTGAAATGCCGCAGTGGTTCTCCCATGCAAAATTCGGAATTTTTGTACACTGGGGGCTTTACAGCGTACCTGCGTTTCGCAATGAGTGGTATTCAAGGAATATGTATATACAGGGAACTCCGGAATTTGAGCACCATGTAAAAACCTACGGGCCGCATAAGGACTTCGGCTACAAGGATTTTATCCCCATGTTTACCGCGGAAAAATTCCATCCCGGGGAATGGGCAGAAATTTTTGCAAATGCCGGGGCAAAATATGCCGTTATGGTTGCGGAGCACCACGACGGTTTCCAGATGTACGACAGCGGACTTTCCATCTGGAACGCTGCACAGATGGGACCAAAACGCGATATCCTGGGAGAGCTGAAAACCGCCTTTGAAGAAAAAGGCCTCATATTCTGTGCCTCCTCCCACCGTGCGGAGCACCACTGGTTTATGGGAAACGGAAAGGACTTTGACAGCGACATCAAAGAGCCGCTTTGCTGCGGTGATTTTTACTGGCCGTCCGAACAGACGCAGCCCGACCAGCAGGATTTGTACGCCAAACCGTATCCTGACCGTGAGTTTCTGGAGGACTGGCTGTGCCGCACCTGTGAAATTATTGACAGGTACCAGCCGAAAATCCTTTATTTTGACTGGTGGATCCAGCATGAAGCATACAAGCCATACCTGAAAAAAATCGCCGCTTACTACTATAACCGCGCAGACGAACGCAGTGTTCCCGCCGCCATCTGCTACAAGCATGACGCGATGGCATTCGGGTGCGGAATCGTGGACGTGGAACGCGGTAAATTCGCGGATGCAAAGCCGTGGCACTGGCAGACCGATACGGCAATCGCAAGAAACTCATGGTGCTATACCGATACGCTGGACTATAAGAGCAGCCGCGAAATCATCTGCTATCTTATTGATGTGGTAAGCAAAAACGGGAACCTGCTTTTAAATGCCGGTCCAAAAGCCGACGGTTCGTTTGCCGAAAAAGATCTTTTAATTCTTTCGGATATCGGAAAATGGCTTTCGGTGAACGGGGAGGCCATTTATGACACCGTTCCATGGCGCACAGCCGCAGACGGACCAACCCTGGAAACAGAAGGACAGTTTAATGATGCCAGCGCCAGTGAATACACCAGCGAAGACTTCAGATTCACTGCCGGTCACGGCTGTATTTATGTCCATTGTCTTAAATATCCAAAAAACGGAAGGCTTCTTATCCGTCCCCTTGCCTTGTCAAAAGACGCAGACAAGCCGTTTTTTCATGGCATCATACGCGATGTGGAAATTCTGGGCTTTCCAGAAAAACCGGAATTTCATGCCAGTTTTGGCGGACTTTGCGTCAAAACAAAAACGGTTTCCTCCCGGTTTCCGGTTGTAATAAAAGTTTTTACCAAATAAAAGCTTCCTCCGTTTCTTGCATAAAATATGAATTAGTGTTACTATATTTTTTATGGACGCTAATCCACTTACTATAATAAAGGAATGATATATCATAGGTATGAACACTTTTTTATTGCTGATGACGAAACAACCATACGAAAAGGTTTAAAATATGTGATTGACTGGGAAGAACTGGGCTTTGAACTGTGCGGGGAAGCCGCAAATGGGGATGATGCCCTTGCACAAATCCTGAAGCTGCAGCCGGATCTCGTACTTTTGGATGTACGAATGCCCGGATTAAACGGCACAGATGTTTTTTCGCGTGCCAGGGATGCCGGTTATCAGGGCAAGTGTATCATCCTTAGCGGTTATTCCGATTTCAAATACGCACAGGCCGCCATAAAAAGCGGCGTCAGTTTCTATAATTACCAAGCCGGTTGATGAAGACGAACTGCAGAATGCCGTCTATAAAATTAAGCAGGTGCTTGACGAGGAAAGACAACAGTCCATCCATCTGGAAAGCTATAGGACAAAGGCAAAGCATGTCATACTCCATGAGCTTATGACAGGTGCAGGCTCTCCTTTATCTGCGGAGGACATCCGGCATTTCGAACTTTCCGCCAGTGTTTACCAGGTAGTAATCTGTGAGGATTTTCATGTACAGTCCGCCGCTGCACCATACACCTTTGCCGAGCTTCTTAAGGTTGTGAACCAGGATAACAATATTTTCGAGCATGTATATGTCGAAAACAGGGACATTGTTCTGTTAAAGGGATCTTACGGGCTTCATAAGCTTGCCCATTTTCTGGATTTTTTTGAGGAACGGCGTCCCATGCAAACAGGCAGTCCAATGGATTCCATGTTTCTGGCGTATGGCAGGCCGGTTTCCTCGCTGGAAGACATCCATCTTTCCTATGAGGATGCTTCCGCACTGCTAAAGAGACGCTTTTTTTGTACGCAGAACCAGCACTCCCTCGGCTACGATGAAATGCTTCCATCTGAAACCCCGGGCAAAACCGGGGATTCCAAAAATCCGCTGGCAAATATTATAAACGAACAGTCACCGGAGATTTCCGACACGGCACTGACCGAAATCTCCGAACTGCTGTCCGGATATATCCAGTCGTACAACCGCAGGATGATTGTGGAAAGTCTTGCGGCGCTGGAGCGCACGCTGCCCCGTGTCCCGAATACGATTGCAGAAATCAAGCTGTTTCTGACCGATCTGTATCTGCAGATTAAGGAACTCATCAACCGGAATTATGCTTCCATGGAAATCCCCTGTGCCGGAAACTCCATGGTCATCGAATTCATCGGCAGCCGGAATTATCTCTATGATATTATACAGTTTCTTTCGGAACAGTTCGAAATAATTATGAATGCCATCGGAAATCCTTCGAGGGATACCGTACTGGACGATATGCTTTATTATATCGACCATAATTTCCAGAACAACATCAAGCTGGAAACCATTGCCTCCCGGTTCGGATATAACAGCGCATACCTTGGCAAAATTTTCACCCGTTCGGTCGGCAAAAGTTTCAACTCCTATGTTGACCATAAACGCATTGAATACTCCAAACGCCTTCTGCTCGGCGATTCCTTAAAAGTCTATGAGATTGCACAGCAGGCAGGCTACAAAAATGTGGATTATTTCCACAAAAAATTTAAAAAATACGTCGGAGTCAGTCCTGCTGAATACCGTAAGTCCATGGAAAACGACTGAAATTCTGACATTTAAAAACCCGGCTCCCATAATGGGAGCCGGGTTTTTGATTTACTGTTTACCAGCTTTACTTTCCAATCTTGTCTGCGATGATATCTGTCATCATCTTTTCTGCATCAGTCATTCCTGTGTCTTCAAGATCTTTAATCAGCTTGTCATAGTTCTTGTCGAAATCAGCTTCTTTTCCTGTTACACAGGTAATCAGTGATGACCATGCAACCTCATTCAGCTTCTCTTCGATTTCATTAAACTCAGCAGGCTTTGCAAGTGCCCAAAGTGGCGGATAATCAGGTACTTCAAACTCATCCGGCTGCGGGAACTTGTCAACAATCAGGTCTACACCCCATGCCTTGCAGGCTGCTTTCTCTTCCTCATTGTACTCGTTCATAACCGCTTCCTTGCTGGTTGTTGTATAAGTACTTCCTGTTGAATCCAGGATACCATCACCATAACTCGGGAATGGATAGTTGTGGAAACCTACACCAGTCTTCTTGGAATAATCTGCGTCTTCCTGTGAATACTTGATTTCTTCCTCAGTTCTGTAACGGTGTCCCTCATCATCGATGAAGTAGTTTACATCCTTAATTCCCCACTTGTTCAGTACCTGGCCTTCATCAGAGCAGATAAAGTCAAGGAATTTGATTGCTGCAACCGGATCTTTACAATCCTTTGTGATACCAACACCGGTTCCGGTTGTAAGTCCCTGGTACATAAGAGACGGGCATTTGGTATCTTTATCGATACAGGTAGGAAGACCTGCGCATGTAAGACCATACTTTCCGTCTGCCTTTAATACTTTTTCACCATCCTGGTAATCCCAGTCTTTGTCAAATAATGTAACAACACGGCCGGAAGCAATCTTTGCGATGTAATCCTCGTGTGTCTGTGTTGCGAATTCCGGATCAAGAATTCCTTCGTTGTACATACGGCAAAGCCATCTGAAGTACTCTCTTTCCTTATCGGTGCGAACCTTGTAAATAGCCTGGTTCTTGTCATCTACCAGCCACTGTCCGTTATCTGCTGCACCGTCTGCGATAAATCCGGCCGGATTTCCAAGTGTAATCATCCAGTGCCAGTCAGAAGTTGACATTGTAATTCCGATTTTGTCAAGACCATCCTCTGTCTTAGGATTTGCTGCAATGTAATCCTTAATCAGGGTTTCCAGTTCTTCAAGACTTTCCGGAATCTTATAATCCTTTGCCTTAAGCGCATCCCACTGTACCTGCAGGTTTCCTGCATCCTTAAACTTGGTTCCGCCTACTGCATATGCAGATAACTGGTAAATTGCCGGATCGTCAGCGGACTGTTTCAGCTTGTCAAACTCATCGCCATAGAGCTTTTTGATGTTCGGACCATACTCGTCAATCAGCTCGGTCATATCCATCATGACGCCCGCGTCAATCAGGTCTGCTGCTGAACCCTTTGCAAAAATAATGTCCGGATACTTGTTTTCAGCAATCATCAGCGCAACTGCTTCACTCTCGTCATTTCCGCCGACCGGACGGTCTGTTTTCAGCTTTACGCCTGTCTGCTTTGTAATCTCCTGTGCAACCGGATCCGTCCACGGATCATCCTGGGTGGCATCAGCACTGAAAAATGTCAGTTCAACTACTTCCCCGTTGGCTGCACTTCCTCCCTGAGTACCGCCCTGCTTGTTATCCGGTTTGTCATTGTCCTTGTCACCGCAGCCTGCAAAGCTTCCAACTACCATTGCTGCTGCAAGCATCATGGCTAAAACCTTTCTCTTCTTCATACTTTTTCTCCCTTCTGGTTCTTTTTGTTTTTGGGTTTTTATATTTTCATGGCTGCGCTGCGGCAGCCACAGAAATATCTAAAATAAAATCAGTCTTTTACTGCTCCGATTGTCATACCACCTACGAAATACTTCTGCAGGAACGGATATACGATAAGAATCGGAACGGTTGCCACAATTGTTACCGCCATACGCACGGAAAGCGGCGATACAGCATTTTTTACGGTATCCGCTGCATGCGGGTCAATCTTAACGGTTGCTTTTTCCATAATCTCATACAGCACATACTGCAGTGTCGGCAGGTCTTTTGCGTACAGATAGGTGTCCATAAAGGAGTTCCACTGTCCTACCGCATAGAATAATGCCACGGTTGCAAGAACCGGCTTACAAAGCGGAAGCACAATCTTAAACCATATAATAAAATCATTTGCGCCGTCCACACGCGCTGCTTCCTGCAGGGCATACGGCAGACCTTCAATGAAGGAACGCACAAGTATCAGGTTGTATACCCAGATCAGTCCCGGAATAATATATACCAGGAAATTGTTACCAAGCTTTAATGTACGCATCATAAGCAGGTATTCCGGTATCATACCGCCGCTGACATACATTGTAATTACAAACAGTGTCGTAAAGAGCTTGTTGAAGTAAAAATCCTTCCGGCTAAGCACATATGCCAGCATTGCCGTACAGATTACGCCCGCGCCTGCACCAATTAATGTTCTTGCCACGGACAGCAGGAACGCACGCCCAAGACTGTTTTCCGTAAACACATATTTGTAATTGCTCCATGTAAACTTTCTTGGGATGATAAAGTTAATATTGCGCATGGTATCAATCGGGTCATTCAGCGAAATCGCCAGCACGTTCAAAAACGGATATATTGTAATCACGACAAGGAGCAGCAGGATTACCAGCAGTACCCAGACCATAATTGCTGTTTCCGATACCCCTGACATATGAGAACCATGAAAGTACCATTGCATGATCCTGTACAATACCATTGCTTAAGAGCATCTGACGCTCCATACCTACATTAAGTGCACCGCCGATTCCCATAATCAGCAAAACAACGATGGTCGGCTTGATTCCCGGTAATGTAATATGCCAGATTCTCTGCAGACGGTTTGCCCCGTCCACCTTGGCTGCCTCGTAAAGCCCCTGGTCAATTCCAGCCATGGCGGAAAGATAAACGATGGCATCCCATCCAACTTCCTTCCATATATTAATGATACAGACTGTCAGCCAGAAAACCGGCGAGTTCGTACTCATCAGACCGAGCTTCCTTCCAAACAGGGTATCCAGCATACCGCCGTCATTTAAAACCATCTTCGCGATACTGGCGATAACCACCCATGACACGAAGTGCGGCAGATAGGAAACTGTCTGCGCCACTTTTTTGAACTTCACGAAACGGATTTCGTTGAGTATCAGTGCAAACACAATTGCGGAAACTGTTCCAAGCGCAATACCAAGGATACTAAGACCGATGGTATTAATCAGCGTCTGCATAAAGATACGGTCCTGAAACGCTTTAACGAAATTCTGGACTCCGGTAAACGGCCGTTCCCATATCGGAAGCGTCATGGTCTTCGGCCTGACGTCCTGAAACGCCATTGTCCACCCCCACAGTGGTATGTACTTGAAGATTATCAGCCATATCACAAACGGAACCGACATCAGCAGGAGATACCTTTGCTTCCACATCAGTTCCCTGCTGAACTTCTGTTTAATCTTTTTTTCTTTCTTAGGCTTTTTTTCACCCATACCTGCACATCCTTTCTCAGCTTTTTTGTAGATCTTAGAAATCGTTTTCTAAATGGTAAATTTATTATAGTAAAATTAAAATAATAAAAAAACCGCAATAATTTGATTAAAAATATGTCTTTTTTTTACCACCGGGAAAAATGAAAGGAAGCCGCACTTTCGTGCAGCTTCCTTTCGAGGAGTTTAGTTATGAAAATGTTTATTAAATAAAAAGGGAATAATGTAAAGGAATCACT
>CAYNOE010000154.1:0-7231 GCA_964398745.1 uncultured Lachnobacterium sp. | reverse complement strand
GCTCTATTACGCAGGAGCTGACGGAAATTATCGCCGGCGCCAATGCAATCAGTTAGCAGGTAATGCCCCTATAGGGCATTACAGATAAGGAGAAATTAAGAATGGCAGATAATAATGTAGGTAAGATCACTCAGATTATCAGTGCCGTACTGGATATTAAATTCCAGGAAGGACATCTGCCTGAGATCAACGAGGCAATCGAGGTACCGCTTGCAGAAAATGGCAAGCGTCTGGTTGTCGAAGTTGCTCAGCATCTGGGTGATGATACAGTAAGATGTATTGCCCTTGGACCGACTGACGGACTTGTCCGCGGGATGGAAGCAATTGCGACCGGCGCATCCATTTCTGTACCGGTCGGGGAGAACACACTGGGCAGACTGTTCAATGTACTGGGCGATCCAATTGATGAAAAAAATCCGCCGCAGACCGATGAGAAGTGGCCGATTCACAGACCTGCACCATCATTTGAGGAGCAGGCAACATCGCAGGAAATGTTAGAGACCGGTATTAAAGTCGTTGATCTTCTCTGCCCGTACCAGAAGGGTGGTAAAATTGGACTTTTCGGAGGTGCCGGTGTTGGTAAAACGGTACTGATTCAGGAGCTGATCCACAATATTGCGACAGAGCATGGTGGTTTTTCCGTATTTACCGGTGTCGGGGAGCGTACCCGTGAGGGTAACGACCTTTACTATGAAATGAAGGAATCCGGCGTTATTGACAAGACAACCATGGTATTCGGACAGATGAATGAGCCGCCAGGGGCACGTATGCGTGTTGCCCTGACAGGACTTACGATGGCTGAGTACTTCCGTGACCGCGGTGGTAAGGACGTGCTTTTGTTCATTGACAATATTTTCCGTTTTACACAGGCAGGTTCCGAAGTGTCCGCGCTGCTTGGACGTATGCCGTCAGCCGTTGGATACCAGCCGACATTACAGACAGAGATGGGTGCGCTGCAGGAGCGTATCACATCCACAAAGAATGGTTCCATTACATCCGTACAGGCAGTTTACGTGCCGGCCGATGACTTAACCGACCCAGCTCCGGCAACAACGTTTGCCCATCTGGATGCGACGACCGTACTTGACCGTTCCATTGTGGAACTTGGTATTTATCCGGCAGTGGATCCGCTTGGTTCTACTTCGCGTATCCTGGATCCTCGTATTGTTGGTGAGGAACATTTTAAGGTGGCGCGTGGTGTGCAGGAAATCTTACAGAAGTACAAAGAACTTCAGGACATCATTGCAATTCTCGGTATGGACGAACTTTCCGAGGATGACAAGCTCGTTGTAAACCGTGCAAGAAAGGTACAGCGTTTCCTTTCCCAGCCGTTTTCTGTAGCAGTTCAGTTTACCGGAATTGAAGGAAAGTATGTGCCGATTGCAGAAACGATCCGTGGCTTCAAGGAGATTCTGGAAGGCAAACTGGATGATGTGCCAGAGAGTTATTTCTTAAATGCAGGAAGTATTGATGAAGTACGTGCCCGCCATGCATAAAGTTTTCTGGGAAACTTTATATGCAGCCTCGGTTCATTTGCCGACTGTCATATCCAGCAGGAATATGGCCTGGCAAATTTTGTATGAACCGATGGTTCACGATATATGATAGGGGGAGCTCATATGGCAGAAGGAAATAACGCATTTAAAGTAGAGATCATTACGCCGGACCGTGTTTTTTATACCGGCGAGGCGGATATGATTGAATTTAATACCGCAGACGGTCAGATTGGTGTATACAAGTATCATATTCCGCTGACAACAGTCATTGAGCCGGGTGTTGTTATTATACACGATGGTGACATACAGAAGGTTGCGGCGATTCACGCCGGATTTGCTGAGATCCTTGGAGAAAAGGTTACGCTTCTCGCCGAGATGGCGGAGTGGCCTGACGAGATCGACATTAACCGTGCAGAAGCCGCAAGAGAGCGTGCTGAAGAACGGATTAATGCAAAAGCTGCAAGCACGGATTTAAAACGTGCGGAATTTGCTTTGCATAAAGCAATGACAAGAATTGACGCTGCGGGATATAAGCAGTAAAATTAGTGGTATTAATAAAAACCAGTCCTTTGGGGCTGGTTTTATTTATTTGCTGCATGATGACTGCAATATCTCAAAGTCTTTCTAACAGAAGATTCCTTTCTTAAAAACTGAAAAATAAACCTTGACAAAATTGGTCTATGGATGTAAACTACAATTAGGTTGATGAACATAAACCTTAAAAATAATCAGGAGATGATGCAAATGGAGTATGCAAAGTTATGTGACAGTGATTATCGTTTTATGTGTGTGGTCTGGGATCATGCACCGGTAAATTCGGGGGAACTTGTGAAGCTGTGTCAGGAGCAGCTTGGCTGGAAAAAGTCCACCACATACACGGTGATCCGCAAAATGTGTGAAAAGGGTTACATTGCCAGCGAGGATGCAACTGTTTCCGTACTGATTTCGAGAGAACAGGTGCAGGCAGATGAATCTGCATATTTTGTGGACCGCACGTTTGGCGGTTCCCTGCCGGGATTTGTTGCCGCATTTTTAGGCGGTAAAAAGATTTCCGACAGGGATGCAAAGATTCTGAAAAAAATGATTGACGAGCATAGGGAGGAGGGGTAGCTTGTGATGGAAAAAGCGGGTGAAATTTTTCTGACGTTTTTACAGAGAAACGGGATGGTTGCAATCGTGATTCTTGCAGTACTTTTCGCTCGGCTCCTGCTTCGGAAATGTCCGAGAAAGTATTCGTACTGGCTGTGGGCAGTGGTAGGCATCCGCATGGTGTTTGACCTGCCGTTTGCTTCCCGCTTCAGTTTGTTTAACCTATTCCGTTTGTCAGGAAAAAGTACAGGGACAGCTGGCACAGCGGCAGCGTATACAGGAAGTCCGGCAGCGGCGGACAATCTGATTACGGCTGTGCCAAATCCTTTGTCTGCGGATGAGGCAGGAACGGTTTCTGCGGCTGTGATTCCGGAAATATCTGCCATGCAGGCAGCGTCTGCAATACTGTTTTTTGTCTGGATTGCGGGTATGGTTCTTATGATGGCTTATGGGGTTTATTCTTATGTAAAATGCCGGAAGCTTGTGCGGACAGCGGTCATTTTAAAGAAGCCCCTGCGGATGCACGGGGAGAAAAAGGAATGGCATATGAACGGAGTCTGGGAATGTGACAGAATCCCGTCGCCGTTTGTGCTCGGCATTTTCCGGCCGCAGATTTACATTCCATTTCATATGGAAGAACAGGGGCAGCAGTATATTCTGGCACATGAATGCTGTCATATCAGGCGGCATGATCCGTTGTGGAAGCTTTTGGCATTTATTCTGCTGGCAGTGTACTGGTGGAATCCGCTTGCATGGGTTGCTTTCTTTTGTATGGTACGTGACATGGAAATGAGCTGCGATGAGGCAGTGATTGAATCCTTTGGAGCTGGAATTAAGAAGGGATACAGTGAGTCATTACTGGAATTTGCCATGGAGCGGCATCCGTATTCCTTTGCACCGGTTGCTTTTGGCGAGGGAGACGCAGGAAAACGGATAAAAAACGTATTGAATTTTAAAAAACCGCATGCATGGGTGGCAGCAGCCGTGACTGTTTTGACCGTGGTTGTGGCAGTAAGCTGCCTGACGAACCAGAAGCCGAGGGTTGAAAATAATGTACCAGAGCAACAGGATACACAGGAGGCAGAAAGCCAGGATTCCTCTGAAGCAGATGAAAAAACCGAACAGGGTGTCAGAGAGTGGGCGCAGGCGTTTGCCAGCCGTGATGCGGATACGATCCTGAAGCTTGCGACAGAGGATGCCAAAAGAAATCTAAAAGACCAGGATCTTTTGATGGGAGAAGGCTTTGGATGGTCCAGTCCATGGCCGTGGGGAGAGGAAAACGCAAATATTCCGTATACCATCAATATGCAGGTGCAAACGGCAGAGATCTGGTATTATGCAATGGTCTCCGATCCGCATGTTACCGTATGGAAAGAAACTATTCATTATGCATTTGAGGATAATGAATTCCGGGTAACGCAGGAAGAACTGAAAGTGTATGATGCGATTTCGTCAGGCGATGAGTTTGGCGATGCTTATCCGCACGGAATCAAAGGGACGGCGATGGATTACCGGACGAACGAAATGATGGAGACGCTGAACGGACATATAACGGATTTTCCTGACAGAGATGATCCTTTGCTGCATCCGGCACAGGCAGCGCGTTTTCTGCTGAATCTTTCAGAGGATGAAAATAAGGTGCAGGTTACAGAGGATGACACCAGGGCAGAGGATGGAAGCGTTTTTGTACAAATTGCATTTCCAGGGGATGGAACGGTATTGCAGGTAAAGATGATCCAGCCGTATGGCAGGGATGGAATCTGGATTCCGGAGGACGTGCAGGCTGGGTAACCAGCCTGCAATAAATGCTGGCAGAATGTAGAGACGGAGGCGGAAAGATAATAAATATGAATACGGGAGCTTTTAAGGGGCTGGCTTTACTGATGACAAAACCATTCCGGTTGTTTTTTGTAATTGCCGCAATAACGCTGGTTCTGGGAGTGGTGGGGCTGCATGCATCCTATGCCACAAGGGATTATGTCAAAACAACCGGAGAAATTTGTAATGTAAAGCAGAAGAGGGGTTTGCGGCGTCAGGGTTATGTCACAAGAGAGGCTGGAAGGCAATAAATTAGGAAGTATAATCGGCTTTTTATTAAGCCTGTTTGGAGTTGGATACTGCGTTTTTGATATTTGTAAGAGTTATCAGACAGGAAAAATGATTTCTACCGTAAATATTGACTTAATAATATTTTCTGCAGTGGCAGCAGTTGTTTGTGCGGTAATTTTTATTGTATCAAAGAAACGGCTGAACTGATAATAAAAGGCAGGGATTTTCCCCGCCTTTTACACGTTATTTTTCCAGTCCGTAACTTTTCACTTTCCATTCGTCTTCCTGCCTGATAAGGGACAGTGTCAGATAAGTAAAGGAATCCTCTGAACCTTCCTTAAATTCCACGGAAACCGTTTTTTCGTTTCCGTCCAAAAGTTCCTCATTTTCTGCATATCCTTTTATTGTCATGCTGTTTACCGTTCCTGCACCTTCGTAAACCCCGGCAGCTGTTTCAGACGGGCTGGCCAAATATTTTTTCAGCTCTTCCACATCCTTTTTAAAGTATGCTGCAACAAAACTTTTTACCGTGCGCTGGAACGCTTTGCTGTCCTCACTGCATGCAGTGACTGCAAAAGTATCCGCAATCACCGGAAGCTCCCTTCCCCAGCCTTCTTCTGCGTCTGAAGGATAGCAGTAGCATATGCTCCAGGTATCGTCATCACTGTCATACAGTCTTACCTTAATAACAAGGTCTTCCTCTTTTTTTGCCAGCTCATTGTTTTCCTGGACATAACCAGCCTGCGTGAAGGCTTCCTCCAGTCTGGCTGCTGCTGAAAAGTCTGTGTAATGTGTGACCCTAAGCTGTACCCGGTCATTTACGTCTGCATTCCAGATGTCCCGTCCGTCTGTAAGCCATGTGTCATCAGGCAGGGCAGCAGAAAAGTTTTTGAAAGTGTTTTCTGTCCATTCATCTTTCGGAAAGTAAATGGAATATCCAACTCCTACGGTATTTACTGTCTGCTTGACTTCCGGTTCCCCTTCTTTGTGAATGGTAAGCTCTTTCTGGGACGGCGGTGTATCCCCTGCTTCTTTTTTTGTATCTGCCGCCTGAACCAGTCCTCTACTGGCAGCCGGCTTTTTTGCTTCCGAACATCCGACCAGTGTTCCTGCCATGAGTGTCACGGCCATGGCGGCTGAGAGCACAAGCAGGCCGTTCTTTTTCCCGGACCGGGCCAGGATATTTTTAAACCGTTTCTTCATAATTCTTTTTCCCCCATAAAATTCTGTTGACAAATATGTCTTTTTTGTACACGTCTCCTTAATTGTGGAAAACAGTGTTTCCGTGTAATCCCTGCGGTCTGCGTATGCAGTCCCTGAAACCACCCGCTCGTCGCAGGAAAGCTCCATATCAACCACAGCCTGTTTTCTCATAATGTAAACCAGCGGGTTGAACCAGTGCAGTGCATTCGCAGCTACGTAAAGAAATTTTACCAGTACATCATTCCGTTTCAGGTGTATCAGTTCATGCTTTAAAATAAAATATAATTCCTTCTCCGTATAAGCCTTCCGGGGCAGAACCACCACCGGTCTGAAAATACCTGTTATCATCGGACTGATTGTGCCGTCATATTCCACCGCCGGCACAGGACGGCGGATGTGCAGTTCCCTGGTTAGTTTCTGAAGCTGTGTCTTTACCGGTCCGTTCTCCACAGCCGTTCCCTTTCTGGAAACCTGATGCCTGAAATTTATGCAGCTAAATACCGGAAAGGCAAGAAAAACAATACAGCCCGCAAACCATACATATGCAGCGATATCCAGCAGTGTAATGGTTTTTCGTTCCTCTTTCTGTACCGTAATTTCTGTTGCCATCTGCGTCGGTATCTCAATCGTCACCCGCTGCCGGGGTGTGTTTATCACCGGACTGTTTACAGTTTCCTGCTGCCTGGCCGAAAATGAAGACATTATATGCTGTGCGAAACCTGTAATACTGCTTCCGCTGACCGGAACCAGCAGCCGGAGTGCAATGAAAATCCAGATATAACAGCTCCATCTGGCTGCATACCGTTTCCTGAATAATGGTGTAAGCAGCATAAACAGCGCAACAGCCAGGCCGGTGGATAATGAAATTCCAAGAATGGAAACAAATAAATCCTTAATCATCCTTTATCCTCCAGTTCATCTAAAAATTTCCGAAGTTCTTCCACGTCAGAACTTTTTAGCGCACGGTTGCTGTAAAGTGTGGCAACCATGTTCTGCAGTGAATTATTATACAGTTTTTCCAGAAAGTTTTTGCTTTCGTTGGTCCTGTATTCATCCTCCGTGACAAGCGGGGTGTAAAGATTGCTTCCGGTTGAACGGTCACAGCAGACATAGCCTTTGTCCGCCAGCCGTGATAACGAAGTCATCAGTGTGGAAAGCTGCCATTTTCTGCGTGCCTGCAGCTCCTTTAATATCTGGTTGGAAGTAACAGGGGGATTACTTCCCCAGATGACCTGCATAATTTCCAGTTCGGCTTCGCCCAGTTTTTTTAGCGTTTTTCCCATATTGTCTCACCTCCTTTATACGATTGTATAATTTATTATACGGCGGTATAATAAATGTGTCAAGATGAATTTTATATTTTTTACAGAACTATAAGTGGTTGGAGAGGTTTT
>CAYNOE010000153.1:0-7302 GCA_964398745.1 uncultured Lachnobacterium sp. | reverse complement strand
CTGTTTTTGGTGTTTTTATTGTAACACAGCTTTTAGGTTCTGTCAGCAGAAATTTTTATAAAAGCAAAAGAAAAAACCTGTTATAGTTACTTTTCCCCACCTCGTGAAAAGTAACCATTCATGCGTTTGTCGTGTATCATTAACTTGTACGTCATTGCACCATGCAGTTTTCTATGATAAAATAAGCCATAAAAGATTTTTAATAAAACAAAAGAAAGTGGATTCTGTGAAGTATGCTTACCAGTAAAAAGAAGGAGGTTGATGCTGTGTTATTAAACAAGCCGGTTATGCCACCGCCATGGATTGCATTTCCTGAGATTGAGAGGTATTCCATTGGCTGGAGGATGGGTTATGGTGAAAGCTATATGGATAAATGGGGAGCGTGGTTTGATTCTCTTATTGAAGATGATGTGAAAGCGTATCAGGAACTTTTTCCGGAACCAGTGACATGGAAAGGTTACTGGAAAGATGAAGATGAATGTGATTGTTATCAAAGAAACGAGTTTGTGATAGAACTTTGGAGGGAAAAGGGAACTCCCAGATATTCGATTGAACAAATAAGGACAGCTGTTTCGGAGGGGAAACGGCCAGAATATATTTTATTCTGGAAACCTGAGCTTTCTCATGATGAAAGCATTACAAAAAGCTGTCTCGGTCAATGGTGGAAATCTGATTTTTGGTCGGTAGCCCATACCTATTGCTGCATGGAACAATTTATGATGGCGAAGAAAGCGGAATTATTCGGAGACGAAGAGATTCGTGAACAGATTTTGCAATGCAGTGACCCCAGGCAAATGAAGGCACTGGGAAGAAAAGTGGGAAATTTTGATGAAACGGTATGGGATGAAGTAAAGTATTCCATTGTCCTGAATGGCAATTATTTAAAGTTTACACAAAATTCTGGGCTCAGGAAATATTTGTTATCAACTGGCGACAGTGTTCTTGTGGAAGCAAGCCCATATGACAGTATATGGGGAATTAAGATGGGGCAGACGAATGAAAACGCATTAAATCCATTGAAATGGAGAGGGCAGAATTTACTGGGTTTTGCCTTAATGGAAGTGCGTGATGAAATCCGCCGCATCTGGAAGAATGCAGATATATGTGAGCCTGTGGAGGATTGATGCGCACAAAGGTAAGCGCAGATACATACCAACAGTTGGCATACAAGACGACCGTCCCGCTGGGAAGAATGGATGTGACGCAGCCAAATACACATTATTTCAGCCTGCGGTTCATTTATCAGATTTGTCATGGGAATGTTATATTCTTTCTGCCGCAATACCCTCTTCGTAAGGAAAAATGCCAGTATCCCTGTCAGTGCTGCAGAAACACCTCCCATAAAAAATACAACTATATCCATACTGGTTCCCCAGGTGGAATACGTCAGTACATGACTGTCCCCGTCCCACAGTTCGGGTTAGTTCTCCGGAGCCACGACATCTACATGGTCATATTCAGGGCATGACCACCTTTCACTCATTTTTATTCGGTTCTCTTTTTGCACTTCATTTACCCGAGAATCTTTTTCACCTCATCCACCGTCATGGAAACCCGCGCTGCTATTTCCTCTGGGGACAGGCCAAATTCTGCATATATGAGAATTTTTCCTTCCTCCAGTCCCCTTTCCCAGCCCTGGTATTCCCTCATATCCTCCCTGGAAAATGTTGCAAGCGTCATGTCACATACCTCCTTTTTTGACAAAAGATCTACAAATATTCCCCTATTTTTCAGAAGTTTCAACAGTTCCCCCGGTTCTTGTACATTTGCC
The DNA here is from genome assembly GCA_964398745.1 of uncultured Lachnobacterium sp. Lineage (GTDB taxonomy): Bacteria > Bacillota > Clostridia > Lachnospirales > Lachnospiraceae > Roseburia. Next base: position 5,531 of record CAYNOE010000153.1, on the reverse strand, counting down.
GGAACTGCATATTTCCTGTTTTTGCCTGCTCTCTGCATATATGTCATACTGCACCCTTGTGATTTCCTGCTTTCTGTCCTCCATTCCTGCCTGCACCATGTACAGCTTCGGAACTGGAAAACATACCCGTTTGGAACTATATAAAATTTTCTCTGAATCCACCGTGGAACGCAGCCCCGCTGTAATGTATTCCAGCAGGCGGTACGGCATGTTCGGGCAGATGCCCGACTCCTCTTCCACCATACAGTAAAACACGTCACCGCATAAAAACGATAAGTCGTTCTCCCGGTTCCCGAACATAACGGGGCGTACATTTGCAATACGCACATTGTTATCCTGAACGCCCAGCAGAAACCTCGCAAGTCCCGCAAGCCGTTTCCCCGAACTGTACACTGTCTTAAAAAAGCTGTCCTTTACTCTGCGGTTTACCGGCAGGACATCCTGTGTCTGAATATTTTCTTTCTCCATTCTTTTCCCCTTTTAGTATATCTTGTTTTCAGGTTCACTACAATTACTTTCTGAAAATTTCCCCTGTGTTTCTTAAATTTTAACTGGAATATCTGCATGGATTACCATGCAACACGCACTGTAACCATCTGCCTGCCGGCCTGCAGACATCTGCCGCAATGCGGTAATGATTAATTATACTCATATTATTACAGACTGATTTTAACACAGGCTGTCTTTGATTGCAAGAAAAAGAGCTGGCACATACGGTTTCAGCGGTTTAATATTTTACTATTTTAACGTTTATAAGCCCTGACAGCGGCTCTTTTAGCAACTCCCCATACTGGTTATACTGCGTTCCCGGAACCTGGATTTCCTGCAGGAAACTGCAGCCAAGGAATGCATCCCTATTTATGCTTTTATGCCCCTGCCCAGCCTGATACTGGTAAACTTCTTACAGCCGTCAAACGTATTCTTTCCAATCTTTGCAACTTTGTCCGGTATAACAACCTCTTCCAGTGAACTGCATTCACTGAACACATTATCACCCAGTTCCGAAATATAGTCCGGAATTACTACTTTTTTCAGCATGTAACACCTGCTGCAATGCTTCCAAGGGAACTCATCCTAAACAACTTCATTCCCTGCTCTCATAAAACAGCTCACACAATTTATCACAAAATTCCCTTACATTCTTATAACGGCTGCGGTATTCCGTGTCTCCATCCGTCTGCATACAAACCAGCTTACGGTCATTACCACTTCCGTTTACTGTATAATAATACCTTGCCCCCGCATCAAATGCCCATCCTGTCTGCTGCAGGGCAAAATCCTTTGTCCCGGTAAGAATCTTCCTCTGTTCTTCCGGCACCGTAAGACTGGCCGCTGCGTATGGTATGCTGCTGTCCGCCAGACATTTATCCATGCGGGAAAGCAGGTTTTCATCCCCAATCCATTCCTCCCCGCAATCCACAAATTTGCATTTTCCTTCTTTATTCACTACCATCATATAATGCTGCTGTCCCCAGGCTCCGTTTTCATACCGAACTGCAAAAACGGTTTCATCAGGTTTTATATCTTCAAAGCGGACTATACTCTCTTTTGGACAGGATTCCAGTTCCTCCGAACTTAAATCCCCATAATTGATTTCATAACCATTGCCCCAGTCTTCTTCTGAATGAACCACCTCTCCGGTTTTTGCATCCACAAAAATAATAACTGAAACAACCGGATTATCCAGTCTTTCACACTCAAATCCCCATACCAGAATATTTTTTTTATTTTTATGGAAAATAACCAGTACCCCGCAGTCATCCTCCGGTTCTCTCCAGTACCCCGCCGGTTCTGCTTTTTTTGCAGCTTCCTTTCCTGTAATTTCAGGGCTGGTATCAATTGTCTTTAAAACCGGTAAATATTTTGATTCCACTCCGGCGAGCCTTCCATCCTTGTTTGACGTCACCACAATCCCATGTTCCCAGAAGGGAATTCCTTTGTACATCTGGTTAAATACGAATGTATACTCACTTCCGCTGTACTCTGCATAAAGAATCTTTAACTCTTTGGAAATATTCTTAACCCCCAAAAGCGTTTTAATCTGATATAAAGATGCCATGGCTGTATCCCACGAATCCACTTTTATATCACTGTATCTTCCTTTCATACATTTCACATTGCCGGAAGCATTCAGCGATATTTTTAACTTAGGATATTTTGACTTAAGCTTCTTTAGGGAATAGTCCTTAAGCTTATTTTTATTAATGGTATTTTTTCTTTTAACAACAAGCGGAAATTTCTTCTTGAATTTCTTTCCTTTATACCGGATATCCGCAGTCATGGTTACTTTCTTATCTTTTTTCTTTCTTTTTACTTTTCCTTCGTTTGTAATCACAGATTTATCTGAAGAAGTCCATTTCACCTTCATTCCCTCCGGCAGACTGGTAATAAACCGGAGATTTCCGGTAACGCTTTGTTCACAGTCTCCGTCCGCAAAATCAAGGTATGTATAGCTGTCCACAATAAAACTGTAATCATCTTCATCCAGATATTCATCCTCATACAATGCCGCACTTTCTTTTCCTTCCGGAACACAGACAGAAGTCATAATAACTGCAGCTGCTAAAACCAGTGATAACAATCTTTTTTTCATATATTTATCCTCCCTCGTATATGGTAATTCTTTTTTAAGTATAAACCATCTTTCCATCTGCCGCAATGCTTCCAGGGGGAACTTATCCCCCTTATTTTCTGATTAAAAAAGAGCCGGCACATACCATCTTAATCTGTCATCGTATATACCAGCTCCAAAATCCACATTGTATTTCAGGACATAATAATGGTCTGCATTCTCCTCGTCCACCCCACTTTGGTTGTAACTGTCCTGCATCCATCCGGCAGTTTAATGCGGTTCACCTGATAAATATATGGAATGCGCCAGAGCACAAGGAAATATAAAACCAGCCAAATGATTACTGTAAATATAGTTTTAGTTGAATTTTTCAAGCTTTTCTCCCCTCACCTGTTTTCTCTGCTAAACGCGGGAAACCTATGGTAATACTTCTTTTAAACGTATACCATCTATCCATCTGCTGCCCGGACGTTCTTCCTCCTGCCATCAAAAGATCCAAAAATCAGCAATTAAAAAATATACAAAAGGTATTCCCAAAGCCAGGCAAAATCCCAGATAGGAAAACGCCATTCCGGTATTCGCAATTTTTGCCCCGCCTTTTTCTTTTCCCACAATTCCAAAAACGATTCCCAAAACCGCGCCCCCAATAAAGGCTACCGGCAGAAAAAGCGGCAAAACATATGTAAACATCCCCATAACCATACCCAGTGCTTCCGGCAACTCCGGAAGTCCTGTCAAAAGAAACACATACGGTAGAATACTGCAGATTCCAACTATCAGGGATGTAACAGAATACATCTTCCCGGCAGTATCCTGTCCATAATCCGGATATACCGGAAAAACATAATTCATTTTTTTATGAAACATTTTTTCCATAAGAACATACACAATGATTCCCAGTACAGTTCCCAAAATACCCCCTGCTAAAAATACAACCGCATCAATACCGGTTCCCCATGTGGAATACGTCAGTACATAACAGTCCCCGTCCCACAATTCGGGATAGTCCTCTGGATCCACGGCATCTACATGGTCATATTCAGGATACGACCACCAGCCAAAATCGATTCTTCCCAAATGGCTGTTATTTTTATTGATGTAATCCTCAAGTTCTTCCCTGCTTCTTTCAGAAGAAAACACCCGCTCCGCCTTAATATGCATAATTTCCAGGTCGGACCAGATCACATCCGTTGCAACCTCTTTACAGTCTTTGGGAACTTTCACCCGGTTCAGGTTCCAGATAAATGGCAGACGCCATAAAACTGTAAAATAAAGCAGCAGCCATAAAATTGTTGCTATAACTGGCACAATTACTTTTATTGCTACAACTACCTTCTCTTCACCCATATCTCAATAATCTCCAAATCGCACATGATAGTTCTGCCCATACTGTTTTTTACTCATTTTCATATTCATATTCAACTGTTGGTTTTCCACAAACCACCTCACCCGTTTGTGCATCAATCACCACCTCATATGTTTCCAGTATGTCTTTTGGATCCTTTGAGCAGTACAGGTCCCATACCAGCCTGGTTTTTCCATTGTTATTGATAATATACAGTTTCCTGTTTCTCTCTCCCTTTGAAGGATAGAATTTCCCGTAACCGGCCTTTTCCGCTATCTCCGCTGCCTCTTCCTTTGTAATCCTCGGATTTGTGTCCAGATTCTCCGGAACCGGAGAGTAACCGGAATCCACAAAATGAGGTCTGCCATCTTCGTTTGTGTATAAACCGACCGTGACCGAACTGTCCCTGACCTCCACTCCTTTATAGACCTGTTTGAAATTATACTCCTCTATTCCATCAAATTCCCCTCCGCTCTCAGGTTCCAGTTCTTCAAAAATATCCCCAATTCCCAGAAGCGACCTTACGTTATACAGGGAAACCAGGGCTGTATCCCATGAATCTACCTTAACATTACTGTATGTTCCAAAAATAGTATCAGCACACCCGGAATCATTCATTTCTACCTCATACTTATCATCCCCCCGGTTCATTTCGTCAAGCCTGTCCTTTGAATAATCCTCAAGGCTGTTTATATCTATTGTGTTTTTTCTTTTCACTGTAATGGTAAAGTCTTTTCTGTATTTTTTTGCATGATAGCTTACATTCGCGGTAATGGTTACCGTTTTATCCTCTTTCTGCCTTGTCACCTTTCCTTCATTTGAGATTACTGACTCATCATCCGAGGTCCAGACTGTATCCATCCCCTCTGGTCCCCGGTTTACAAAACTGACATCCCTTGTCACGGACTGTTCCCAGTCCCCGCCTGCAAATTTCACTTCCGTACACCCTGCCACCTCCCATATGTCTGTTCCCTCTTTTGACCAGTCATCCTCCTTTATCTCAATGACCTCATCCCCTGTCCAGGATTCTGTTTCCACTGCCTTTTCCTGCCCCGCTGTAGATTCCAGTGCCATACTTCCGCTGTCTTTTGTCCCGCAGGAAACCGCACACTGGCTTATAACAATCAGAGCCAGCAGGCACATCCGTTTTCCTTTTTTACTACCGAATAAAAATTTCATATCTGGTTCCTCCTTTACTAAAAATGACTATACTTTTTTCATACTGCATTTTAAAAATACAACAAGTGCTATGTGCCAGGTTTCTCTAAAAACCTGGCACAACCTCTACTAACACTTACTACCGTTTGACTATATCACCCAGTTCATTTACAACTGAAAGTCTTCCGACTGCACTGTTATATTTAAACACTGTCCAAATATCCCCCTTCCCTTCTGGTACAGTAAATGTATATGAAGGGACAGCCTGATTTCCTAAATACACCTTAACCATTGCATTACCATTTCCCAATTCGCTTTCACCACTGTAATTGTCCACATAAAACGTGTAATCTCCTGTTTCATCATCATATATGGTGGTTGTCTCCGGACCATAACCATCGGTATCATCCACGTCCAGTTTTGCAATGCAGACATTATTTAACACATTTTCCCTAT
>CAYNOE010000152.1:1657-7362 GCA_964398745.1 uncultured Lachnobacterium sp. | reverse complement strand
ATACCGGATTATGCGGGAAATCCGTATGTGGTTTTATATAATGATATACCTGACTTTTCACAGGAAGATAAGAAAAATACCAGAGCTTTTGAATTCTACAGTGAATTGGATTCGTTAGGGCGGTGTGGTGCAGCATATGCAAATGTATGTGAGGAAATTATGCCAACAGAGGAGAGACAGGAAATAGGACATATAAAACCATCAGGCTGGCATACCGTTAAATATAATGATCTTATTGATGGGAATTATTTATATAACCGCTGCCATCTGATCGGGTATCAGCTTGCCGGGGAAAACGCAAATGAAAAAAATCTGATAACAGGTACCAGATATTTAAATGTTGCCGGGATGTTACAGTTTGAAGATATGGTAAGTGCATATGTGAAAGAAACAGGAAATCATGTACTGTACCGCGTGACGCCGCATTTTGATAAGGATAATCTGGTTGCCGGCGGAGTACAGATTGAAGCCTGGTCAGTAGAGGATCAGGGTAAGGGAATATGCTTTAACGTGTATTGTTATAATATCCAGCCCGGTATAGCAATTGACTATGCCACGGGAGACAGCAGGGTGGCAGAAACCGGGGCATCTGTACTGGGAAACACAAAGACAGATGAAGCAGCAGATAATGAAGCGGCAGTATACGTCATAAATCAGAATTCTAAAAAATACCATTTACCAACATGTCCAAGTGTTACGGATATGGCGGAACACAATAAAAGTGTTGTGGTAAAATCAGCAGATGAACTTCGGCGGGAAGGATATACCCCGTGCAGGAGATGCCAGTAAAATTTTCATATCCGTTTCCCTCTTTCTTCTGCAAAGAGTATACATAATTTGTAGTCATATTACAGTTTCCCTGAATGAAAATGTTAAAAAATGAAAAGAGGCACTATCTTTTTACTGCATTCATTCGTTATACCTGATAGAAAGAAAATGCAGGCTGACTTTCAATAACAGGAAAGGAGGATTTTGTGGGCATTGATTTTCTGTTGCTGCAAAAGATGAAGTGCGGGGATGAAAATGCATTTGATCTGTTTGTACGTAAACATTATGAACAAATATTAAAATACTGCAGCTATCATTGTCCCGATATGGGATATGCCGAGGATTTGACGCAGGAAACTTTTTTGCATTTTTTTAAAAATCTGTCCGCTTACCGTCATATGGGCAAAACTGGAAATTATCTGTATACCATTGCAGGAAATCTTTGCAGGGATTATTACAAAAAGACAAAAGAGAGTTTGCTGGAAGAACAATCAAATGAAGTGCAAAACTGTTTACAGCAGTCAGAAACGGAGGATGTTCTTAATAGGATTACAGTCGAAGAAGCTTTAAAAAATCTGCCGGAAGAATTGCGGGAGGTCATTGTCCTTTATTATTTTCAGGGACTAAAGCTTGCAGAAATAGCTGACATATTACAGATTGGCCTGCCGTTAGTCAAGTACCGGATAAAACGGGCAAAAATGCAATTGGAACAATTGTTAAGGGAGGAGTGATTTTGTGGATTTAGAAAAAAAACTAAAAAGCTGTCAGGAAAGCAAAAAAGTAATTCCTGATGAACGAAACATAAAAGAAACAGTAGAAAAATCCATTGAGGTATACTGTCAGGCGGAACAGGAACGGCTGCTGACTTACGGGGAATTTTTATGGACACAGTTACGGCTGATGCGAAAAAGATGGTGGGTACTTCAGATGCTGCTTCTTATTCTGCTATGGACTTTATTGCCGTTGGCGCAAAGCGGAATGATCATACAAAAAGTGTTTGGCGTTGTTGCTTCATTGTTTATTATTTTGATTGTTCCTGAGTTGTGGAAAAGTCAAACTTACCAGTCGATGGAAATTGAGGCGGTCTCTTATTATTCGCTGCGCCGGATTTATGCTGCAAGGATGCTGTTATTTGGTATCGTGGATATTGCATTAATTACCTTATTTTGCGGACTGGCTGCCGGGACAATGCATATTATGCTTTCGCAGCTTTTGATTCAGTTCATTTTTCCCATGGTGGTAACGACCATAATTTGTTTTGCAAATTTGTGCAGCAGATATTCTTTTGGTGAAGCGGCGGCAATCATGATGTGTATTGTATGGAGCACCCTTTGGATGATTGTGGTTCTGAATGAAAAAATATATACCGCAATTACGTTTCCGCTCTGGAGCATTTTTATAGGAATTGCTTTTCTGCTTCTGACATATATGATTTATCGGACACTGCATAACTGCGATAATTACTGGGAGGTAAATTTAAATGGAACTGGTATTGGATAATCTGACAAAAGAATTTGGAGGATTTGCCGCCGTAGACCATATAGACCTTACCATGACGAATGGTGTATATGGTTTGCTTGGTGTAAACGGGGCAGGAAAAACCACCTTAATGAGGATGTTGTGTACCCTGCTTAAACCAACGGAGGGAAACATTTATTGTGGAGGAAAAGATATTTTTAAAATGGATGGGGAATACAGAAATCTGTTGGGCTATCTGCCGCAGGACTTTGGTTTTTATCCGGAATTCAGCGTAAAAGACTATCTTCTCTACATTGCGGCAATTAAGGGAATCCGTCCCGCTGTCGCAAAAAAAAGGACAAAAGAACTGATTGCCAGAGTCGGGCTTACCAGGGTGGCGGATAAGAAATTGAAAAAACTGTCCGGTGGAATGAAACGACGTGCGGGAATTGCGCAGGCAATGTTAAATAATCCGAAAATTCTGGTGCTTGATGAACCGACGGCAGGACTTGACCCGAATGAGAGAATACGTTTCAGGAATCTGCTCAGCGAGCTGTCGGAAGATCGTCTGGTACTTTTGTCCACGCATATCGTTTCAGATATCGAGTATGTTGCGCATGAAATCCTGATGATGAAGGATGGTGCGATTGTAAATAAAGGGACACTGGATGAAATTGTAAACTCCATGACGGAAAACGTCTGGACCTGCCTTGTGCCGCAGCAGGAAGTATCTGAAGTCACAAAAAGATATAAGGTGTCTAACATGAAGTCGGAACATGACGGAGTGGAATTACGGATTATTTCTGCGGATAAACCTTATGAAACTGCTGTATGTGTCCGTCCTTCGCTTGAAGATGTATTTTTATTCTGTTTTGGGGAAAAGGTTGGTGATGAAAATGGTACGCTTTGAATTAAAAAAGATTTTTTCTAAATCCGCCAGTAAAATTGCATTTGTTATTCTGGCAATTGTATTGTGCGTTGTGAGTTATCTGGCAATTGATTACGTGGATTATGTGGACGAAAACGGAAACAGGACAACAGGTATCGCTGCCGCAAGGGCATTAAAAAAAGAAAAAAACAAATGGGCCGGTTACATTACCGTGGATGTGCTGCAAAAAGTGCTGGAAGAAAATGAAAGGATTAACCGTTCCGACGAATATCTTTCTGATGATGTGACAGAAAACAACAAGGCCTATTCAAAAAAGCAGGGATTTTCTGATATAAGGGACATGATCAATGAGGTATTTGCTGATTTTCAGGAATATGACTATTACAATATAGACGGCGTTACAAAAGAAGAGATTCGTTCGTTTTATGACAGAAGGACAGCGAACCTGATTAAATGGTTAAATTCGGATGATCAGGAAGACCATTATTCGGAACAGGAAAAACAGTTTCTGATTACAAAGTATGAGGAACTTGAAACGCCTTTTTATTATGAATATGCAGATGGGTGGGAAGCATTAGTACACGCTGTGCCTTCCATAATTATGCTGGTTGTTTTAATTACCGGCTTTCTGGTGTCAGGAATATTTTCAGATGAAGTACGCTTAAAAGCGGACTCGGTTTTCTTCTCTGCAAGATTTGGCAGAAATAAAGCGATTGACGCAAAAGTGAAAGCAGGATTCATAGTAATAACGGCCGTTTACTGGATTGCCATACTGCTGTTTTCAGGAATTGTATTAACCGTGCTGGGGGCGGGCGGGGCAGATTGTGCGGTTCAAAACGGATTGGCAAACTGGAAATGCTTTTATCATCTTACGTATCTGCAGGATTATCTGCTGACGATTCTGGGTGGATATTTGGGAAGTCTGTTTATATTATTTTTGTCTATGCTTGTGTCTGCAAAAACATGTTCAAAAGCACTGGCAGTTACAATACCATTTATTTTATTGTTTATTCCGTCATTTTTAAGCGGAATCTCGGTGTTGTCGGGAATACTGGGACTTCTTCCTGACCAGCTTCTGCAGTTGAGTACCGTGGTAAAAATTTTCAATTTGTACCAGTTCGGAGAGAAGGTGGTCGGGGCGGTTCCGGTTCTTCTGGTCATGTATTTTCTTCTTTTTTGTATCCTGCCGCCTGTTTTGTATCAGGTTTACCGGAAGACGGAAATCAAATAGTAAAACAGCAGTTTACTTTCCCTGATGTGGAAAAAGTACAGCAAAGTCCCGGGTGCCACGCAAAGTAGCAGGAAAAAGCCAAAATGTAACCCTTGTCTGCTTGTAATGCAAAGCATGGTTTCCTATACTTAGTGTATTAAAAACAAGGAGGTCACAAAGATGACATTTGCAGAAAAATTAAAATCCATCCGTAAGCAGGCAGGGATGTCCCAGGAGAAGCTGGCGGAGAAGCTTGGCGTATCAAGGCAGGCAGTTACAAAATGGGAAACGGATGCGGGGATTCCGGATATTGAAAACATTATGGCAATATCTGCCTTGTTTGATCTCTCCATTGATGAACTGCTTTTCAATGAAAAGGAAACGAAAAAGACAACCGGGTATCTTTTTGAGAGCACAACGGAGTATGATATTGACGAGCGGAAACACTATGACATAAAACTTGGCGGGGCAAAGCAGGTTGTTCTGTCGGGCTATGGGGGAGAGAAAATTTGTGTCCGTCTGGCATCCAATACACTGTCCACGCTGCAGAATGATTTTAAGGTCAGGATTGATGACATTAAACGGAGGATTGATGTGGATGTACACCGCAAAAACGGGGTAACGGAAGCCAGGGCCAAAGAAGCCGTCAGCATTTTTGTCCAGATTCCATCGTCGTATATTGGGAAGCTGGAATGTGAGGTGAATGCGGAAAGCGTGGAAGTCCGTTCTCTGGAATGTGAGAGCATAGAACTCGACACAAAGACATCCGGCGTCATTCTGGAGGATGTAGTGGGAACAGTAGAAATAAACTGTAATCTTGATATGGAAGTGGTCTGCCGCTCTTTAAATGGGGAAATCGCCATCAACCAGGTGTCCGCAACTTCAAAAATACTTGTTCCGGATGGCGTACCGTTTACCGCCGTTGCAAAAGGAATCGGAACAAGTATTTCCTATGAGAAAGACGGAAAACAGACAGAGGATTTCAGCGTACCGGATACAGAAAATATGATAGAGCTGAACGGACTTAAAAGTGAGCTTGTGATCTGTACTTGTTGATGGAACATTGTACGGGTTGATTTCCTATAGGTCATCCGTGCGCAGACTCTGGAAAGGTTTGTTCTGCAGAAGTCCGGTCACTGCTGCAGCAGTGACCGTTTTTAACGCCTATCCCAGATGAAGCTGTGCTTTTAAAGCATCCTGCAGAACCTGCGAAAAGTTAATGTTTCGTTCCAGCGCAGCGGCATTTAACCATGCAGGAAGCGTTACGGTGCGATTGACAGAACGGTTTATGTTTGCCATACGGACGGCATATAAAAGTATTTGCTGACTACAAAATTGTAGGATAAATGTAATATAGGTGTAGGATTTCTCTGTTATATT
>CAYNOE010000152.1:0-1647 GCA_964398745.1 uncultured Lachnobacterium sp. | reverse complement strand
CTCTCCTAAAGTCCGTTCTTCTGCATTGTGAGCTGTTATATTTGAGGATATCAAAAAAGAAGGAGATGTTTACACAATGGACTTATTGGAAGTTAGAAATGTAAGTAAGACCTACGGAAGCGGCGAGGCTGCCGTAAATGCATTAAAGAAAGTTTCGTTTTCTGTTCCAAAAGGCGAGTATGTGGCAATTGTAGGGGAATCCGGCTCTGGAAAAAGTACGCTGCTGAATATGATAGGCGCGCTTGACACTCCCACATCCGGTAAGGTGGTCATCAGCGGAGAGGAGATTTTTACCATGAATGACCGAAAACTAAACTTTTTCAGACGGAGAAATATCGGTTTTATCTTTCAGGCATTCAATCTGATCCCGGAACTGACCGTTGAGCAGAATATCATTTTTCCGGTTCTGCTTGATCACCAGAAACCAGACAGAAGGTATTTAGAAGAACTGCTTTCGGTGCTTAATCTGAAAGAACGGCGGAGACATCTGCCCAGCCAGTTATCCGGCGGGCAGCAGCAGAGGGTGGCAATCGGGCGTGCACTGATTACACGTCCGTCGCTGATTCTGGCGGACGAGCCCACGGGAAACCTTGATACGCAGAACACCAGGGAGGTGATTGCTCTGTTGAAAGGAGCATCAGGGAAATATGAACAGACGATTGTTATGATTACCCACAGCCCCGGTATTGCGAAGACCGCAGACCGGGTATTCAAAGTATCTGACGGGGTACTGACTGATTTGGGGAGGTGCAGCGAATGAGAAGCTATTTAAGTCTGATTCCTATTTCCGCCAGGGTGCGTCGTCGTCAAAACCGCATGACTCTGTTATGCATTATTTTCGCCGTGTTCCTTGTGACAGCGGTATTCAGTATGGCAGATATGGATATCCGGATGGAACAGGCCAGACTGACCGAAAAACACGCCCGGGAGTTTACCTTTCAGGCCATTATGGACACAGCTATGGGTCAGAATCTCTTTTTACTTGCCGCGGGTCTGTTCATCCTGATCCTGCTTGCAGGAGTGATGATGATTTCGGGCAGCATCAACAGTACCGTAGCCCAGCGGACGAAATTTTTTGGGATGATGCGCTGCATCGGCATGAGCCGCCAGCAGTTAAAGCGTTTTGTGCGGCTGGAGGCCCTTAACTGGTGCAGGACGGCTATCCCCATCGGCATTGTCCTGGGTACGGTCTGTACATGGGGTTTATGCGCGGTGCTGCGGTTCGTGGTTCGGGAGGAATTTACTGCGATTCCCCTCTTTGGAATCAGCCCCATTGGAATAATCAGCGGCATCGTTATGGGACTGGTCACAGTGCTGCTCGCCGCCAGGGCACCGGCAAGACAGGCGGCAAAAGTATCCCCGGTGGCGGCAGTTTCGGGAAACACAGGGAACACTGTCCGGGCACGGCGTGCAGTCCGTATCGGGGTATTTCCCATCGAAATTTCCCTGGGTAGCCATCATGCAAAATCGGCAAGAAAAAATTTGATTCTGATGACCGGGTCCTTTGCCCTGAGTATCATCCTGTTCCTGACATTTTCTGTCCTGCTGGACTTTGTAGGTTATCTGCTGCCCCAGTCTGTTACCGACGCCGGCATCACGATTACCGATGAGGCCGGTGTCACCGGTATCAATTGTATTTCTCTGGAA
>CAYNOE010000151.1:6445-7439 GCA_964398745.1 uncultured Lachnobacterium sp. | reverse complement strand
GACCTTCCGCTTATGACGGAAACAGGTACGTTCGTAATCAATGGCGCAGAGCGTGTAATTGTAAGCCAGTTAGTGCGTTCCCCGGGCATTTATTATGGTGTTGCCCATGATAAAGTGGGCAAGAAACTGTATTCCTGTACTGTGATTCCAAACCGTGGTGCATGGTTAGAGTATGAAACAGACTCCAATGACGTTTTCAGTGTAAGAGTAGATAGAACGCGCAAAGTGCCGATTACGGTACTGCTCAGGGCACTTGGCGTAGGAACAAACCAGCAGATTATTGATATGTTTGGGGAAGAGCCAAAGATTCTGGCTTCCCTGCAGAAGGATCCGGCTGTTTCAGAGCGCGAGCCGCAGGGCAGCTTTGAGTCCGGTCTGTTAGAGCTGTACAAAAAAATCCGTCCGGGTGAGCCGCTTTCCGTGGAAAGCGCGGAAAGCCTGATTACGGCGATGTTTTTCGATCCAAGAAGATATGACCTGGCAAAGGTCGGACGTTATAAATTTAATAAAAAACTGGCATTCCGTAACCGTATCAACGGACAGGTTCTGGCAGAGGATGTGATTGACCCCTCCACTGGTGAAGTAATCGCAGAGGCCGGTGCAACGGTTGGCAGAGAGCTGGCGGACCAGATTCAGAACGCAGCCGTACCTGCCGTCTGGATTCAGACAGAGACACGTAATGTCAAGGTTCTTTCTTCCATGATGGTTGATATAAAAACCTGGATTCCGGAAATCGAAAATCCAAGGGAATACGGTGTGACAGAACTGGTTTATTATCCGGTCTTAAAACAGATTATGGAAGAACATGCATCCCTGGAAGAGCGGCTGGACGCAATAAAAAGAAATATTCCGGATCTGATTCCGAAGCATATTACCAAGGAGGATATCTTTGCCTCTGTCAACTACAATATGCATCTGGAATGGGGGCTTGGAAATGATGATGATATCGACCACCTGGGCAACCGGCGTATCCGTGCCGTAGGTGAATTATTGC
>CAYNOE010000151.1:0-6435 GCA_964398745.1 uncultured Lachnobacterium sp. | reverse complement strand
GTTCATGGATCAGAACAACCCGCTGGGCGAACTGACGCACAAGAGACGTCTGTCCGCGCTGGGACCTGGAGGTCTGTCCAGGGACCGTGCCGGATTCGAGGTCCGTGATGTACATTATTCCCATTATGGGCGCATGTGCCCGATTGAGACGCCTGAAGGACCAAACATTGGTCTGATTAACTCGCTTGCATGTTATGCAAGGATTAACGAATATGGTTTCGTGGAAGCTCCGTACAGGAAGATTGACAAATCCGATAAGGAAAATCCGCGTGTTACGGACGAAGTTGTTTACATGACGGCGGATGAAGAGGATAACTACCATGTGGCGCAGGCGAATGAAAAACTGGACGAAAATGGTCATTTTGTCCGTAATTCCGTATCCGGCCGTTACAGGGAAGAAACACAGGAATATGATAAAACAGCATTTGATTATATGGATGTGTCCCCAAAGATGGTGTTTTCCGTTGCTACAGCGTTAATTCCGTTTCTGCAGAATGACGATGCAAACCGTGCGCTGATGGGTTCCAACATGCAGCGTCAGGCAGTACCGCTTCTTACTACAGAGGCTCCGGTTGTCGGAACCGGTATGGAAACCAAGGCGGCGGTAGACTCCGGTGTATGTGTGGTTGCCAAAGAGGCAGGCGTGGTGGAAAGTTCTGAGTCGAACCGGATTATTGTCCGCGGGGAGGACGGAAAAAGAAGGGAATATATTCTGACCAAGTTTGCACGAAGCAACCAGTCTAACTGTTACAATCAGAGACCGATTGTGTTTAAAGGACAGAAAGTAGCTGCCGGAGAAGTCATTGCGGACGGTCCGTCCACATCCAATGGAGAGCTTGCCCTTGGTAAAAACCCGCTGATTGGATTTATGACGTGGGAAGGCTATAACTATGAGGATGCCGTTCTGTTAAGTGAAAGACTGGTGGAGTATGATGTGTACACATCTGTCCATATTGAGGAATACGAGGTGGAGTCACGTGATACAAAGCTCGGACCGGAAGAAATTACAAGGGATGTTCCGGGTGTCGGTGATGATGCGCTTAAGGATCTTGATGAGCGCGGAATTATCCGTGTCGGTGCGGAGGTCCGTGCCGGGGACATCCTCGTAGGAAAGGTTACGCCGAAGGGAGAGACAGAGCTGACTGCCGAAGAGAGGCTGTTACGTGCAATCTTTGGGGAAAAAGCACGCGAGGTGCGTGATACATCCTTAAAGGTTCCGCATGGCGCCTACGGTATCGTTGTGGATGCAAAAGTATTTACGAGGGAAGACGGTGACGAGCTGTCGCCGGGCGTCAATGAATCCGTCCGTATTTATATTGCACAGAAACGTAAGATTTCAGTCGGCGACAAGATGGCAGGCCGTCATGGTAACAAGGGTGTGGTTTCCCGCGTGCTGCCTGTCGAGGATATGCCGTATTTGCCGAACGGCCGTCCGCTGGATATCGTGTTAAACCCGCTGGGTGTGCCTTCCCGAATGAATATCGGGCAGGTGCTTGAGATTCACTTAAGCCTTGCGGCAAAAGCGCTAGGATTTAATATTGCAACGCCGGTGTTTGACGGCGCGAAGGAAATTGATATACAGGATACCCTGGAGCTTGCAAACGATTATGTAAATATGCCGTTTGATGAAAAAGAAGCAAAAGACGGTGAAGAAACCTTTTATGCAAAATATAAGGATACGCTCCTTTCCTCCGTTATGGATTATCTTTCAGAGAACCGTGCGCACAGGAGCGTCTGGAAGGGGGTTCCGATTTCCCGTGATGGAAAGGTACAGCTCCGTGACGGAAGAACCGGAGAATTCTTTGACGGCAAGGTAACGATTGGACACATGCATTACCTGAAGCTGCATCATCTGGTTGATGATAAGATTCATGCACGTTCCACAGGCCCTTATTCCCTTGTAACACAGCAGCCACTCGGCGGTAAGGCGCAGTTCGGCGGACAGCGTTTTGGAGAAATGGAAGTTTGGGCGCTGGAAGCATACGGTGCGGCATACACCCTGCAGGAAATCCTGACCGTGAAATCCGATGATGTCGTTGGCCGTGTGAAGACATATGAGGCAATCATCAAGGGCGACAATATTCCGGAACCGGGTATCCCGGAATCCTTCAAGGTACTGTTAAAGGAACTGCAGTCCCTTGGTCTGGATGTCAAGGTGCTGGATGAGGATAACAATGAAGTGGAGCTGATTGAAACCAGCGAATATGGAAATACGGATATCAATGCAATTATCGGCAGTGATAAGGATTACGCATTTGAGGATAGTGAATCCTTTGAGTCACACGGATTTACCAGACAGGAATTCGATGTGGAAAATGAGGAGCTGGTAAATATCGAACCGGAAGAGGAAGAAGATTTTGATGATGCGGAAGACTTATATGGTGACGCAGAAGAGATTCTTGAGGAAGAAGAATAATTGGGAAGGAGTGTCATACAATGCCAGAAACAAATAATAAGGACACAAATCAGGCAATGCAGTTCGATGCAATTCAAATTGGATTAGCATCCCCTGAGAAAATCCGTGAATGGTCCCATGGCGAGGTAAAAAAGCCGGAGACCATCAATTACAGAACGTTAAAGCCTGAGAAAGACGGCCTTTTCTGCGAAAAAATCTTTGGTCCGCAGAAAGACTGGGAGTGTCATTGCGGTAAATACAAAAAAATCCGGTATAAAGGCGTTGTCTGCGACCGCTGCGGTGTTGAAATTACCAAGTCCAGCGTCCGCAGGGAACGAATGGGGCATATTGAGCTGGCAGCTCCGGTTTCCCATATCTGGTATTTTAAAGGAATTCCGTCCCGCATGGGGCTGATTCTTGATTTGTCGCCGCGGGTACTGGAAAGGGTGTTGTATTTTGCATCTTATATTGTTTTGGATGCCGGGGATACCTCTCTTGCATACAAGCAGGTACTTTCGGAGGCAGAGTACCAGGATGCGCGTGAAAAATATGGCAGTGCGTTCAGGGTTGGTATGGGCGCAGAGGCAATCCATGAGCTTTTGGCCGCGATTGATCTGGATAAGGATTCGGAGGAGTTAAAGGCGGAACTTGAGAATGCAACCGGACAGAAACGTGCGCGCATTATCAAGCGCCTTGAGGTGGTAGAAGCGTTCCGCGAATCCGGAAATAAGCCGGAGTGGATGATTATGACGGTAATCCCTGTAATCCCGCCTGATTTGCGTCCTATGGTACAGTTGGATGGCGGTCGTTTTGCCACATCAGACCTGAACGACCTGTACAGAAGAATTATTAACCGTAATAACCGTCTGAGGAGACTCCTTGACCTCGGGGCGCCGGATATTATCGTGCGCAATGAGAAGAGGATGCTTCAGGAAGCGGTTGACGCACTGATTGATAACGGCAGGAGAGGGCGTCCGGTTACAGGACCGGGTAACCGTGCGTTGAAATCCCTTTCCGATATGTTAAAAGGTAAGGGTGGGCGTTTCCGCCAGAACCTGCTCGGAAAACGTGTGGATTATTCCGGACGTTCCGTTATCTGCGTAGAACCGAAACTTAAGATTTACCAGTGCGGTCTGCCAAAGGAAATGGCAATTGAGCTGTTCAAGCCGTTTGTTATGAAAGAGCTTGCGGCAAACGGAACCGCACACAATATCAAGAGCGCAAAGAAGATGGTGGAGCGTTTGCAGCCGGAAGTCTGGGATGTACTGGAAGAGGTCATCAAGGAACATCCGGTAATGTTAAACCGTGCTCCTACACTTCACCGTCTGGGAATTCAGGCATTTGAGCCGATTCTTGTGGAAGGTAAGGCAATTAAGCTGCATCCGCTGTTATGTACGGCTTTTTATGTGGATTTCGACGGGGACCAGATGGACGTGCATCTTCCTCTTTCTGTGGAAGCACAGGCAGAGTGCCGTTTTATGCTTTTATCGCCGAACAACCTGCTGAAGCCGTCTGACGGCGGACCGGTTGCGGTTCCATCGCAGGATATGGTGCTTGGTGTTTACTATCTCACGATGCAGAAGCTGGCGGATCACCAGAATGATAAGGACGCGGTCGCTGTATCCGATAAGGTATATAATGATATAGAAGAATTAAGGAAGCTGACAGAACCGGATCCAAAGACCGGAAAAAGCGAACTGGGTCTCTATGACCTGATCTGGTTTGAAGATGTGACCGATGGAAACCGCAGGGTATTATGTTCGCCGATGGATTTGTTTGGATACCGCTTTGGAAGCATGAACAAGGCACTGCTTGCATATGAAAACGGCCAGATTTCCCTGCACCAGACCATTTATGTGTACCGGAGTGTTCAGATGGAGGATGGCACAGAGGTCTCCGGACTTATTAAAACGACGCTCGGACTTTTGATTTTCAATGAAATTATTCCGCAGGATCTTGGCTTTGTGGACAGATCTGATCCGCAAAAAGCCTTACAGCTGGAAGTGGATTTCCATGTAGGAAAGAAACAGATTAAGCAGATTCTGGAAAAAGTTATTAATATCCATGGCGCGACCAAGACGGCAGAGGTGCTGGACGATATTAAGGCAATGGGTTACGGGTATTCCACCCGCGCTGCGATGACAGTATCTATTTCCGACATGACGGTTCCGCCACAGAAACCGCAGATGATTGAGAATGCACAGGATACGGTTGATAAAATCGGACGTCAGTATAAGCGTGGTCTTATTACAGAGGAAGAGCGATACAAAGAAGTGGTCGAAACATGGAAAGAGACTGACGACCAGCTTACAACGGCGCTTCTTACCGGACTGGATAAGTACAACAATATTTTTATGATGGCGGATTCCGGAGCCCGTGGTTCCGACAAGCAGATTAAGCAGCTTGCAGGTATGCGCGGACTGATGGCTGATACAACGGGACGGACGATTGAGCTGCCGATTAAGTCAAACTTCCGTGAAGGACTTGACGTACTGGAGTATTTCATGTCTGCACACGGCGCCCGCAAGGGACTGTCGGATACAGCACTTCGTACTGCAGATTCCGGATACCTGACCAGACGTCTGGTGGATGTATCGCAGCATATGATTGTGCGCGAATCCGACTGCTGTGCCGGAACACAGCGTGAAATACCGGGCATGGTTGTGAAAGAATTTATGGAAGGCAAGGAAGAGATTGAGAGCCTTCAGGAGAGAATTACCGGGCGTTTTTCATGTGAAACCATCTGTGACAAGGACGGCAACGTTATTGTAAAGGCAAACCACATGATTACCCCGAGACGCGCGGCGGCTGTTGTAAACGAGGGTGTGGATGAGAAAGGAAAACCGATTACCCAGGTGCGGATCCGTACCATCCTTACCTGCCGTTCCCATATGGGAGTCTGTGCAAAGTGCTACGGCGCAAACATGGCGACCGGTCAGGCTGTGCAGGTCGGCGAGGCAATCGGTATTATTGCAGCGCAGTCCATCGGTGAACCTGGTACGCAGCTTACGATGCGTACATTCCATACCGGCGGTGTTGCGGGTAATGATATTACACAGGGTCTTCCGCGTGTCGAGGAAATTTTTGAGGCACGTAAGCCGAAAGGACTTGCGATTATCACGGAGTTTGGCGGTATTGCCACGATTAAGGATACCAAGAAAAAGCGTGAGGTCATTGTGACGAATCCGGAGGATGGCGAGACAAAGACATACCTGATTCCTTATGGTTCACGTATTAAGATTATGGATGGCGCAGTACTCGAAGCCGGCGATGAGCTGACAGAGGGTTCCGTCAACCCGCATGATATTTTAAAGATTAAGGGCGTGCGTGCGGTTCAGGATTACATGCTCCGTGAAGTACAGCGTGTTTACCGCCTGCAGGGTGTGGAAATCAACGATAAGCATATTGAAGTTATCGTGCGCCAGATGCTTCAGAAAATCCGTGTGGAGGAGAACGGCGATTCCGACCTCCTGCCGGGAAGCATGGTGGATGCGCTTGAATTTATGGAACTGAATGAAAAGCTTGTGGAAGAGGGGAAAGAGCCGGCAGTTGGCTCCCAGGTACTTCTGGGAATTACAAAGGCATCCCTTGCCACGAATTCTTTCCTGTCTGCCGCATCCTTCCAGGAAACGACGAAGGTGCTGACAGAGGCTGCCATCAAGGGCAAGATTGATCCTTTGATTGGTATGAAGGAAAACGTAATTATTGGTAAGCTGATTCCTGCCGGAACCGGCATGAAACGGTACCGCAATATCAAACTCGACAGTGACGTGACCGGAGAGGAAGAGATTGCGTTTGACGATTTGGAGGACATGGAGGATTTCGAAGACCTGGAAAACCTGGATGGTTTTGACGATTTGGATTCCGAAGAGGATTCCGGGGAAATGATTCCGACAATAACTGTGGATGAACTTCCGGCGGATGCTTATGTAAGTGAATAAAAAATGCGGTCCGGCTTATGCCGGGCCGTATTTTTATTGTAGTGTGAATTTTTTTATTGAAAATATAAGAATAGTGTATTATAATTTAAAAAATGAAAA
>CAYNOE010000150.1:0-7457 GCA_964398745.1 uncultured Lachnobacterium sp. | reverse complement strand
ATTGTGCAAAATGCCAGTTTGATGATATTAGTTTGCGTTTACTGCCTCGGAATCAAACAGACCGGCTGTCAGGGCATTGGTATCCTCTGTATTCAATGTATACAGTTTATTCTTGATTTCAATCCGGACGGTCATGTTTTTGGCATCCTCGAATTCCACACCCTTGCCTAACTCCTCTTCCAGGCTGTCTGCCATAAGATTAAAGAAATCATCCATAAAGGTTTCAGAACCTGTGTCCAGATCCTTGGTGGTTTCCTGGATTGTTTTCATAACCGGTGCAAAAATCTTCATTTTCTTATAGTCAACGGATACCTTAAAGGAACCGTCTGACTGTTTTTCTGCTTCCCCTACCTTATAATCTGCCTTGGAAAGCATATCTGCAAAAATGTCACGGTAACGGCTTTTAACGTCATCAGACACTTCCACTCCGGTAAAAAAGCCATTCACCTGCTGGTCCAGCACCTGCTGGTAAACCTTCTCCCCATTCTCCTTGGTATCGATCTTTTGTTCTACCATCAGCGTGGAATCATTCTTATAGGAATTATCCAGCTGCGCCTGCAGATATTTGGATGCATCAAAGCTTGCACCGCATCCGCCAAACATTCCTGCTGCCAGAACACATGCCAGTAACATTGCTGCCAGTTTTTTTGATAATTTCATTAAAATAGTCTCCTCTCTTCTTTTGCCTTTTTAAATGACCGTAAGGAATCTTATCACAGAAAAGAAACTTTGTCAATCACTCTGCCGGTTCTGCCGGAATAAACACTCTCTGGTTTCCGGCTGCATGAACCTTTGGAACCGCCTCTTTTGCCTCCCGGCAGAACAGTTCCTGCGAATGAACCAGGGCTTTTCCGCGCTTATCCACTCTTTCGTAACTGCCATCCTTCTGCATTACCCTTGCTTTCACATTGTCGGCAAGTTCCACTTCCAGAATATGGTATGCTTTTTCCTTTAAGCTTTCATCCAGCAGGGGGAAAATAATTTCCACGCGCCGGTCCAGGTTTCTTGGCATCCAGTCCGCGCTTCCCATGTAGATTTCCGTATTTCCATTGTTTTTAAAATAGAAAATACGGCTGTGTTCAAGGAAATTACCAACAATTGAACGAACAGAAATATTTTCGCTTACGCCTTCAATTCCCGTCTTAAGGCAGCAGATTCCGCGCACAATCAAATCTATCTTTACGCCTGCAGCCGATGCTTCATAAAGCGCCCCGATGATTCCCGGGTCACAGAGGGAATTCATCTTGGCAATAATTGCGGCCTCTTTTCCCTGTTCAGCATGTTTCTTTTCACGCTCGATTAAATGCAGGAATTTGTTCCTTAACCAGTATGGGGCAAGCACCAGCTCGTTCCAGGAACGCGGCTCGGAATAACCGGAAAGCATATTAAATACGGCGGTCGCATCCTCCCCGATGGACTCCCTGCAGGTAAAGATTCCGCAGTCTGTATATAATTTGGCTGTGGAATCGTTGTAATTTCCGGTTCCAAGGTGGACGTAACGCCGGATTCCGTCTTCTTCCCTGCGCACGACAAGCGCAATCTTGCTGTGGGTTTTAAGTCCCACCAGACCATAGATTACATGGCAGCCTGCCTGCTCTAATTTTTTTGCCCAGACGATATTATGCTCCTCGTCAAACCGTGCCTTAAGCTCCACCAGAACCGAAACTTGTTTGCCGTTCTCTGCCGCCTGCGCAAGGCTGCTTATAATCGGGGAATTTCCGCTGACACGGTAAAGTGTCTGCTTAATCGCAAGCACATCCGGATCTTTGGAAGCCTGGCGGATAAAATCCACAACCGGGTCAAAAGTTTCATACGGATGGTGCAAAAATATATCCCCCTTACGGATTGCGGCAAATATATCGCTTCCCGGCTCAATTTCCGGCACGCGCTGCGGTACATAAGGTTTATAGCATAAATGCTCATAGTTTTCTGTACCATAGAGTTTCATAAGGAACGTCAGGTCAATCGGTCCTGCAATATGGAACACATCCTCTTCCGCCACTTTCAGTTCTGTCTTTAAGAATTTTAACAGCTTTTTATTTGCTTTTTCCTCAATCTCCAGGCGGATGACCTCGCCCCACTGGCGCATCTTTAATTTATTCTGAATCTCTTTTAATAGATCCGATGCCTCATCCTCATCAATCGTTAAATCTGCATTTCTCATAATACGGTACGGATAAGCGCACAGCACTTTGTAATTTGAAAACAGTATCCCGATATTACGCTCTATAATCTGTTCCAGAAGAATAAATACCGTTGTGCCCTCTTCCCCCGGAATCTGTACCAGGCGCGGAAGTACACCTGGCACCTGCACCGTGGCAAACATCGTTTCCTCACCGGTCTGCCTGCTGCTTAACATCGCCGCAATGTTTAATGTCTTATTGCGGATTAAAGGGAACGGGCGGGAAGCATCCACTGCCATCGGCGTTAAAACGGGATAGATATTTTCCACAAAGTAACGGTCCACAAATTCCCCCTGTTCTTTTGTTAAATCCTCATGGGCGTCCAGCACATAAATTCCCTCTTTGTTCATAAGCGGAACCAGTGAGCGCGTATAGGTGCTGTACTGTGTATTGACCAGTTCCCTCGTCGCTTCGTTGACTGCGGAAAGCTGCTGCTGCGCCGTCATTCCCGCAATGTCTTTCTTACGGTAATTCGCATGTACCATATCCTTTAAGGAGGCAACCCTTACCATAAAAAATTCATCCAGGTTTGAGGAGGTGATACTGACAAATTTCAGCCTTTCAAGAAGGGGAATTGTTTTGTCCCTTGCTTCGCTTAAAACACGGTGGTCAAATTTAATCCAGCTAAGTTCCCGGTTCTCATAATACTGCGGGTTTTTAAAATCAATTTTTTGTTCCATGGTATTCCCCTCCTTCAATAAACATAAATCCGTTTCTCTTTTAAAACCGGCTTCATGCTGTATACATTCTCAAAATAAGATGTTTTTGCATCAAACAATGCCTGCTCCAGTGAAATATCCTCAAACGCTTCCACCGTAATCACAAGCTGGCGTCCCTTTATGGAAATCCGCATATTTTTGAATTTCTGGCGGTGGCTCTGGTCAAGCGCATTGGCAACACGCAGAATCGCCGAAAGTTTGGCAACGCACAGATAATCCTCCCGGCTCAGCCGGTCTGACACCGCTTCATATTCCTCCAGCGGATGCGTATTGTAAAACACGGTAAACGCAACGATTTTTCTCTCCTGGTGTGACAGCCCGATAATTTCAGACGACATAATAATATGGTATGCTGTTTCCTCTGATTCCGACAAACTGACAAATTTTCCACAGTCATGCAGAATAGTTGCAACCTCCAGAAGCAGCCGCTGCCTTTTCCCAAGCCCGTGTACTTTTTTCATGGCGTCAAAAAGCTTTATGGAAAGCCTGGAGAGCGCTTCAATATGCGGAGAATAGCTGTGGCAGTGCTTTGACAAAAACTGCGCCGACGAAATAATGTCCGCATCAAAATCATGTGTAATGGAAAGCAGCCTGTGACGCTGTGCGTAATCATATGCTATACCGTCCTGTATGTTTGCCCCCGGTACCCAGACTTCTTTGGGACCGATGTTTAAAACGAGGATTTTAAACAGAATCATCGCAGGAATAATAAGCGGTTCCTTTTCATCCGCCAGATTTAATTCCGCAGTAATCTCCTGCAGGGTTTTTTTCTGTAATTTGTCTATAAATTTGATAAATTTTTCGGTTTTCACCTGCCGCCTTCCATCCCATTTTTCCTCAATCCGCTGCACCATATCCATGGCGTAATCACTAATCAGGATAATGGAATCCACAGCTTCTGCCATGTACATGGAATGAAAGCCCTCGAATTTTTTGTTCAGGTATTCTTCAATCTGCTTTTCATACATGCTTAAAGAGAGTTCCCTGTCCCCCAGAAGATTATAAAGCCGCATGATTCCCGCCTCTATGTGCTGCGTGACGTCCATCCTGCCATTCCGGAAAATGGTAATCTGGACACTGGAACCGCCTACGTCTATGACGGCGGCGCTGGTCTTTATCACCTTTTCAAAATTCTCCTGTCCTGCGACTGATTTATAACTGATCAGCCGGTGTTCGGAGTTGCTTACCACCTTTACGGAAAGTCCTGTCCTTAAGCGGATCTGGTCCAGAATGAAGGCTTCGTTGGACGCATCCCTTAATACTGTAGATGCATAAACTTCAAAATCCTTCACCTGGTAACCCTCGATAATCTGCTTAAACTCTGCCAGTGTTTCACAGAGTGCATTTACCTTTTCATAGCCGATACTGCTTTTTCCGATGCTTTCCCTTCCAATGGTATCACGTCCAAGATCCAGCCTCGCACGGATATGGTCAACCTCATGAAGCTTTTTTCTGCCGTTAAATTCAAATACCTTAAGGCTGACATCATAAGTTCCGATATAGATTGCTGCAAATGTATCAATTGCCATATAACCATCCCTCCATAATGATATTTAATATGGTAACTATTCAGCCTTCTGCCGAATAGTTACTGAATCCGGCTATTTAGAGTTGTCTGCGTTCCACTTCGGTCCGCGCTGAACAAACGTCCTCAGGACGTTTAGCGCCCTACGGCAAAGAGCCGGATTCACTCCTGGCAGAATTTATGCGTTTTCACGGACTTTGCAGCGGAGTGCAAAGTCCTGGACTGAACTGTTAATTAATATGTGCCAAGTATCCGGAATGAAATTGTTTCTTCCTTAAGGCCCTTAAGGGCGTTCATTACGGATTCCTCTCTGAAATTACCCTCAAAATCCACAAAAAAACGGTATTCCCAGTTTCTCTCCTGCAACGGCCGCGACTGAATATTTGTCATATTTATGCCATTATAAATAAAATGGGACAGCGCATGGTAAAGCGCGCCGCTCTCATGATTGATTTCAAAACAGATACTGATTCTTTTTGCGTCTTTTGTATAGATTTTCTTTCCGGTCACAACAATAAAACGGGTGGAATTATTTTTATTATTCTGAATGGAATCACGAAGAACCTTAAGACCATAAATCTGTGCGTTTTTTGCACCTGCAATCGCCGCCTGGTTTTTCTTATTGTCTTCCTTTACCTTTTTTGCGGCAACTGCGTTGTTGCTTAAACTGAATTTTTCCCAGTCCTTATACTGCTCTAAAAAATCGCTGCACTGCATCAGCGACTGCTTGTGCGAATAAACACTCGTAATACCTGCTATGTCCGCATCCATTGTTCCAAGCAGCGCATGGTTGATGGTGAGAACCTGCTCCCCTACAATATAATTGTCATATTCGACCAGCAGGTCGTAGTTTTCGGATACGATTCCCGCGGATGAATTTTCAATTGGAAGAACCGCATAGTCCGCCCGTTTGTCCCTGATTGCGTTCATGGCGTCCTTCCATGTATCCACATGAAAGCTGTCACAGTTTTCCCCGAAAAATTCTTCCATGGCAAGCTGGCTGTATGCTCCTTCCAGTCCCTGGAATACGATTCTGGAACCGGCAGAGTCAAGCGCCTTTACTTCTTTAAATTCCGGCGCGTCCGTGATTCCGCGGTCTGTTAAAAGCCTGTACTGCTTTTTGCGGCTCATTGACATAATCTGTTCAAACAGCTCTTTTACCCCGTCCTTATCCCCTGCGGCCATCCGGGTAACGGCAGCAAGCTTTTTTTCTTCCCGCTCACGGTCAAAAATCTGCTTCCCGTTCTGAATTTTGTACTCTGCCACTTCCGATGTCAGCTTCATGCGCTTTTCATACAGCGCAACAAGCTGTTCGTCAATCCCGTCAATTTCCTTACGAATATCTTCTAAATCCCTCATACCGACACTCCTTTAGTTGTTAATAAAAATTTTAGTATAAATTGACCAAAAACGCAAGTAAACCTTGCAAGTTATTTACATTAATTATATAATAACTTTAGCATATGAACAAAAAACCGGGAAAAAAGCTGAAAATTCCTAAATTAAAAAGAAAGGCATGGTACAATATATGAAAAAGGCTATCGCAGTTTTAATCACTATTTTTCTGGCAATTGCACTGGCAGGTGCAGGTGTTTACACTTATCTTCATCAAAAAATCATTTACAATGACAGCTATGTAAACGGAAATTCCGCGGGAAATCTTTACAACGCAGGGCTTTTCTGTGAAAGCAACGGCACGGTATTTTTCGCCAATCCTGATGACAATTACCGTCTTTACTCCATGGACGCGGACGGAAACAATTTAAAGAAGCTCTGCTCGGATACCGCAATGTACATCAATGCAGATGACCACTATGTTTACTACATAAGGGACAACGAAAAAGGCACCGGTGATTTTGCATTTTTCACTTATGCAAACCACAGTCTCTGCCGGATTAAACGCTCCGGCGGCTCCCCTAAGGTACTGGATAAAGAACCATGCCTTTATGCCACACTGATTGGAAACTACCTTTATTACCTGCACTATGAAAACGAAACAGCTTCCACCCTTTACAAAATCGGAATTGACGGAAAAGACATGGAACAGGTCAAGGACACTTACGTCTTTACCTGCAGTACGCTCGGACAGTATTTTTATACAAACGGTACGGAAACAGACGGTGCGCTTTATGAATTTAACACGGCAGCCAATACGGAGACAAAAATTTATGAATGCAACTGTTACAAGCCGATTGTGACAAGCGACAACAATGTGTATTATCTGGATGTGGACCGGAATATGGCGTTAGTCCACACAAATATTGAATCCGATAATCCGGTTACTCTGACAGACGACAGCATTGACCTCTATAACATTTACGGCAGCTACATCTACTACCAGCGTTACGCGGATAAGCCTGCAATCTGCATGATTAAAAACGACGGAAGTGATTTTAAAGAAATTGCACCTGGTACATATTCCAATATTAATATTACCTCGCGCTACATTTACCTGACCGACTATGAATCACATAATATCATGTACACTCCGACAGAAAATCCGGGCGCACTGCAGCCGTTCCATCCGGGAGTTATTGAAGACTAAAAACTGATATCATTTAAAAAAGCTGCCGCAAAGTAAGTTTTATTTTGCGGCAGTTCCTTTTTTATTTTTTGTAACTATTCAATCCTTTCTGCTGATTATGATTTTCCCGTTCTCCACCTCTACCTTTACTTTATTGGAGCGGATTCCTGCAGCATCCAGAAATTCTTCCTTTAACTGCAGGCGGTTTGCCCTGTCCATTACCGCAAATTCTTCATGGGATTCTTCCGTCTCCTCCCCGAAGCCTGCCATGATTTCCTTTCGTTTTATTTTTTCCGTACTGACCTTTCCATCCGAAATCATGATAATCCTGCTGACGGAATCCGCCAGCGCCATATCGTGTGTCACAATTAAAATTGTCAGGTTTAAGGTTTCATTTAAATGACGGAACAACGCCATAATTTCCCCTGCAGTGCGGCTGTCCACGGCTCCGGTTGGCTCGTCTGCAAGCAGAATTTTCGGATTGTTAGCAAGCGCCACTGCAATGG
>CAYNOE010000149.1:0-7480 GCA_964398745.1 uncultured Lachnobacterium sp. | reverse complement strand
ATGATAAAAATGCAATCTGGCTTATTGATTACTGGTGCGGTAAAGATATTCGGGGGTTAATACAAATGCCATTTTCAAGACACTGGATTATGCACATAGAAGCATGTTTGCGTATAAAAAACAAAATACATTCATAAGTGCAAATTCCAGTTCATAGAATAAAACTTTTCCGGAAAATTCTGATTATAAAAAAGAACTTGAGGAAAAACCGCAAAGTTCGGCAAAATGACACAAAATTATCTAACAGCCTCTGTCGCAATTATCTTTCATGATTCCGCACCCCGATTACCAGCAGATAAAATCCCGTTCTCTCCTGCATACAATGTTCCTTTAACAACGTAAATTCCTTATGCAGACGAAGCTGCTTTTTCACAAATCCCAGTTCATTGGTATACAGGACAATAACGGACTGCGGGGCAAGGTGGTGGAGCACCTTTTCAAAAAATTCCCCGTAAAACGCATCGTGTTCTTCCCTTGTCATTTTCCCGCGCACCGGCATATTGGTAATGATTTCGTCAAACTGTTCCGGATGGCTGAACTCAAAAAAATCCCTCCGGATAAAGCGGATATCCTCTCCTGCAAGAGCCGCATTTTCCTTTGCCCCCTCAATCGCAGTCCCGAATATATCAGTTCCGCAGAGTTCACGCGCCGGTACGAGAAGATCCCTTTCAATAAGCAGGGTTCCCACGCCGCAGAACGGATCCAGGATTTTTGCATTCTTTTTTAAATGCGGGGCAGCAAGTTCCATAATCTGCGCCGCCGTGGAAGGATGGATAGAAGCGGATACTGCGTTTTTCCGGTACGAAAAACGTCTGTCCGGCAATGCCGAAAACTTAAGTGCCGGAAAAAAGCGTCCCGTCCGGTCTGCATACAGCCTGAGTTCCACCTCATAATCACTGGTTGAGTTGACCAGCATACCCGAAGAAAGCTTCTCTATTTCAGCTCCTAACCGCTTTGCAAAAACGCTCGTTTCCTCCAGCGTCTTTTTTGGCCTGCATTCAATACGGAAATAAAACGGAGCCTCCTCCTCGTGGTATTTTTCACACAGGGCAAGCATTGATTTCCAGACAGCTGCCGCATGCTCTGGTTCCGTATCCAGAAGCTCCTTTACCGGAACCGGAAACAAAAGCTCCCTGTAAGTACGCACATCCAGTACAGAAGAAAGATTGTCCGTTTTGGTAATCACCCCGAGCGGATGCACTTTTCCGCCGGTTTTCTGCTTCACCAGTTCCCTCTGGTTTTTATCAGCGGTAAGCAGAATACGGTTTCCCGTCTGTTTCGTAAGAAACGTATGCTCCGTAATCCCCTCATAACTGATGATAAGCCGGTGAAGTGAACGTATTTCATTTTCCACATGTTTCCTGTTCTCTTCTGTAATTTCCTCTGACCGGAGCTTTTTCAAATCGTTTTTAAAATCAAAAATCCATTCCCCGATATCCATATGATTCAGCGCATCCAGATAGGAGCTCCGCACAAAGAGAGTCTTTTCATTTTTGTACGCCTGATACAATGCTGATGCTGCCTTCTGGTAAAACACATCCCCCAGAAGCAGGGCGGCATTTTTGCGCGTCTTGGCGTCTTCGTCTTCCAGAAATCCAAAAAACAATTCCTCATGGGCGCGGATAAATTCATGCAGTTCATGTTTTACCCCGGTATCTTCTTTAATTGCGGCGCGGAGTGCGCTCAGACTGCTTCTGGTTTCCTTTTTCTCCAGTAATGCGTTATAAATATTTTCCAACAATTTTCCACCTTTATTTTTCTTTCTTCACTCCATGCTTCTCAATATATCTGGCAATATCATTATGAAACTGCTCCCATGCAGACGGATGCTCCACAAAATATTTCGGGCAATTTTTACCCGTCACATCATAATGCCTTATTACATCCTCCACCTCAAGGTCATAACGTCCTATCAGCCATGCAGTAAGATACAAAAGCGACTGGTAAGTTTTGCTGTTAAATTTCCCGGATTCATCCGCAATACAGCATTCGATTGCAATCGTGTCGCTGTTTCTGTTATTGGAGGCATAGGCAATCTCATCGCAGGGAATGCACTGTACGATTTCCCCTTTCAGCCCGATAATAAAATGGCTGCTCGCAGATGTTGTATGGGACTCTGCCAGTCCGGCAAAATAATCCCGGTTCTGCATGGCTGTTGTTCCCGGATTTGCCGTATAATGAACCACAATGCCGTTTACCGTTTCAAGCGCATCTCCCACGCGGGAATACGGGTTCACCGGAAGCAGCTCCACATCCAGCTTAGGGCGGTCCTTTACATATTTTTCACTGGTAACGTCCCATTTGGACGCATGGTCTCCGCCCGAAAGCCTTCTTGCAAATATCATTGCAAATGCAATAAAAAGCACTGCAAATAGGGCGATAACCACAAACGTGACAATCTGCATCTGATGATCTTTTTTTCTGCGTCTCTTTCTTTTTCCCATTTGTCCTTACCGTAAAAATTAAGGATGCCACAATTTGACATCCTTATAACAATGTTTTTCATATAAACGTGCGACGGCTACATAATCCTGTGAACCCAGCCTTCCGGTCCTTCGATTTCTCCCATCTGGATACCGGTTAAGGTATCATAAAGCTTTTTGGTAACCGGTCCCATTTCCTCCATTCCGCTTGGGAAACAGATTTCCTTTCCGTGGTCGTTAATCTTTCCGACCGGCGAAATAACTGCTGCCGTACCGCAGAGACCGCACTCCGCAAAATCAGAAAGCTCGGAAAACTTAACGGTTCTGTGCTCAACGGTAAGCCCCAGGTATTTCTCCGCCACAACCATTAAAGACCTTCTGGTAATGGATGGAAGGATACTGTCAGATTTAGGCGTAACAAATTTGCCGTCTTTTGTTATGAATACAAAATTGGCTCCCCCGGTTTCCTCCACACAGCTTCTGGTTGCCGGATCAAGGTACATATTTTCATCAAATCCCTGTTTATGCGCATCCACAATTGGATGAAGGCTCATTGCATAATTAAGCCCTGCCTTGATATGTCCGGTTCCATGAGGCGCTGCACGGTCAAAATCCGATACACGGATTGTCAACGGCTTTGCACCTCCCTTAAAATACGGTCCTACCGGCGTTACAAAAATACGGAACTGGTATTCCTCCGCAGGCTTTACCCCAATCACGGAATTGGTTCCTATCATATACGGACGGATGTAAAGCGTTGCACCGGAACCAAACGGCGGAACCCACGCTGCATTTGCCTTAACTACCTGCTCTACCGCATCCACAAAACGATCCTCCGGAAATACCGGCATTTCAATCCTCTCGCAGGAATCCTTCATACGGGATGCATTTAAATCCGGACGAAAACATACAATCTCCCCGTTTTCTGTCGTATATGCCTTAAGTCCCTCAAAGCAGGACTGTGAATACTGGAAAACTGCCGCACATTCGTTTAATGTGATATCTGAATCCGTGACAATTGCACCGTCATCCCACTTCCCATCCTTATAATTGGAAACATAACGGTATTCAGTCGTTATATAGCCGAAACCAAGGTTCGCCCAGTCAAGATTTTTTTTCTCCATTGCTCATTCCTCCGTTTTCTTAGTAAAATATATATTTATTCATGATTGACACACTTGTCTGACTATCATTTTTCACCTATTTTAGTACAATCTTAAGCAGTTTTCAATAGTTCCCTGCAATTTTGCTATTAAAATAATTCATAAATACTATAACCTGCCGCAAAACCGTGCATAAAATATATATGAAAGAAAAATTATGGAACTCCATTATGTGCGCAACTTATTCTCCCATTGATATTTTTACACAACTGCTGCAGAAGAAAAAACCGGATGCATTTGCCAGTATTCTCGGAGGCCGGGAAGCCCCCTTTTTAATGGGGACTGCCTATTTTTATGATACGCCTTACCAGGGGCTGCTTATTGAAGTGGATATTGGCGGACTTCCTTACAGCAAAGACTCTGCCAGCCGTTTTTACGGTATGCACATACACGAAACCAGGGACTGCTCTGATAACTTCACCAAAACCGGCAGCCACTATAATCCGGCAGACAGCCCCCATCCGCAGCATGCCGGCGACCTGCCGCCGCTTCTGGGATGCAGCGGATATGCCTACTCGGTATTTTATACCTGCCGCCTGCAGATTTCCGAAATCATAAATCGTTCCATCATCATCCATGCCTCTTATGATGATTTTACCACACAGCCCTCCGGAAACTCCGGCGATAAAATCGGCTGCGGGGTAATCCAAAAAGCGGACATATACGGTAATTTATAATATAAAACCAATATTTTCCTACAAAAAGAACCGGCAAAAACCGGTTCTTTTCATAACTATCATCACATATGACATTTGGAGCAGTGACTGCAATCGCCGCCGCAGGAAATAGATTTCCCATTCTTTTTATCCTTATAAAGACTTCTTACTGCAAGGGCAATAACAAATGCCAGAATTACCAGAACAACTGCTGTCCCCATACTGCTACTCCTTCCATATCCGGATGTATTTTCTGATTCAATGTTAGTATACACTAACTCCCATTAGTTGTCAAGTAGTTTTCCTATTTAAAAATTTATAATTCATTCCGCTTCTGGTATTCCTGCAGCCTTCTGTTCATCTGCTCGGCATCCTTTACACCCTTTTTCCAGAAAATAAGGGATACTATGGCATAAATCACGGCAATTAAGATGACCATTGCAATAACATTGCTGATTTGTCCCACATCATACCACTCAAAAAAATAACCGGCGCCTAATACAATGACGTTGATACACAGATAATGAAAAAAAAGCAGAAAACCAACGGGTTTGCGTTCCCGAGAATAAATCATCGAACTGGCCGCACACAAAAATGATGTGGCCATTATCTGCCAGAGAATGGAGGAAGGAACCTCTTCAACCGGAAAGAGGAATGTCGTAAATATTGCCGTGGCAAAAGCCACACATGTTGTAATAGAGGCAAACATTTCTGTAAACAATTTTAATTTTCCCATGATAATTTCCTTCCTATTTTTTCAAACCAAGTCTTCGCCTTAAATCCGGCACATACTGCCTGGATATCATCAGACGCTCCCCGTTTTTCATGCAGGCTTCAAACCTTCCCCCGAGGGACGGACTGAAATTTTTTACATTGGCCAGATTGATAATGACGGATTTGGAGGTCCTAAAGAACCAGGTGTTTTCAAATAACTCCTCCAGTTCATACAGCTTCATTTTTGTTTCATATACTTCCTTTTCCATGTATACAAACACCCTGTTATCCACAGATTCAAAGTAAAAAACATCCCCCGGCAAAACCTGCAGGATTTTGTCTTCTTTTGAGACCGTAATTTTTTCCCGTCCGGCTTTTAATGCATAGATTGTTCTAAGCATCTGCTCATCCATATTCCTGCAGCGGATGATAATCTCTTCCTCTTCCCCTTCCGGACAGTCCTGTATTACAATTTTCATATCATTTCCATAACCCTTCCCGTCTTGATCATCGGTTCATGCTATCTGTCATTCAGTTTTCTTCTGTTTGTAATAATAACGGCGCAGACAATGGCCAGAGCTGCATACGCAAGCAGAATCAGTATCTGCCACCCGGTATCTACCAGTGAGTTATGCATACTGACCGTAATCCCCATTTCTTCTGAAACTCCCGAAATAAATTCATCCGGCAGTCCCGCAAAGGTCTCCTTCAGCAGATCCGCAGTACAGACTTTGCGCATCATGGAAGCGCCGTGCAGATTCGGAAGCCGCTTGATGACTGTCTGCACAGTTTTCGCAAGCTGCGACACCGGAAGATAAATTCCTCCCACAAATCCTGACAGGGTCCCGACAATCGTCAGCATTCCTGACCATGCCCCGTCGCTGTGTACAAAAAGTGCCATAAGGTATCCGACTGCCGAAAAGGTAAAAGTATTACAGAGTATCATTCCGGAAAGTTTAAGCAGGGCTGTGGCAGAAAGAAGTCCGTACCCCTTTATCATAAAATACACCTCACCGGCAGCCATTGTCAACAGGCACATCAGACTGCCAATTATCCATGCGGACAATATATAGCCAAACGCCAGCTTACGTCTTTTTACCGGGGTGACATAAAACGCCATGATTCTCTTTTCCGTTTCATCCCTTACCATGCTGCCTAAAACGGTCAGTGTAACAGTCACTGCATTGACCGCCAGAACTCCTGCAAGTGTCCACATGCCAATCAGGGCGGATACATGTTCTTTATCCTCTGCCGTCACATTTCCTGTGCTGCTGTACTCTTCCATCATGCTTAAGATTCCCTCACTGTTCATATCCCCCAGAAAAATCACCATCAGCGCAAGAACAATAAACATGGACAGCATGGAGAAGAAAACTGCGCTCCTGTCCCGTAAAAAAATCAGACTGTTTCTTTTTGTAATATAATATA
This sequence comes from uncultured Lachnobacterium sp., assembly GCA_964398745.1. Classification (GTDB taxonomy): domain Bacteria; phylum Bacillota; class Clostridia; order Lachnospirales; family Lachnospiraceae; genus Roseburia. The sequence goes on along the minus strand of CAYNOE010000149.1, from coordinate 1,096 downwards.
ATTCCCTCATATTTGACCTTTCCTTTCTGTTACTCCGTTTCCAGCGTTTTTCCGGTAATATTTAAAAATACATCATCCATGGTTCCCGCAACTACTTCAAAGCCCCGGATATCGTTTTCCAGCCTTTTTAAAACCGGAACCGCCTCCATACTCTCCCGTACTTTCACAGACCAGCAGTCATTTTCTTTTTCCACCCTGCCGCCAAATTCCGTCCGCAGTATCCGTTCTACTTCAGCTTCCCCTGACGGTTTTGGCACAAGCCGCAGGGTATCCTTCGTATATTTCTCTTTCAGTGCAAACGGAGTCCCGATTTCCTTAATCTTACCTGCATCCATCACTGCAATACGGCATGCCTTTGCCGCCTCTTCCATGTAATGTGTCGTCAGAAAAACGGTCATCTGGTGCTCTTTTCTGAGCATGTCAATATTTTTCCATACAAGCTTCCTTGTTGCCGGGTCAAGTCCGGTCGTCGGCTCATCCAGAAACAGAATTCTCGGACGGTTGACAAGGGCAGCCGCAATTTCACACCTTCGCTTCTGTCCGCCGGATAGCTTTTCATATTTTCTGTTTATCACATCCTGCAGGGAAAGCCGTTCACAGATATCATCCACCGTCTGTTTCAGCTTCGTGTTTCCATACAGCGCCGCCCGCACATAAAGATTTTCCCTGACACTCAGCCGTTTATCCAGACAGTTGTTCTGCCAGACCACACCGATCTGTCTGCGAATTTCATCATCCGCATGCCCCACACGGCATCCGCAGATTTCGATTTCCCCCGCTGTTGGTAAAAACAGGGTACACAGCATATTGATGGTGGTTGATTTTCCTGCACCGTTTACTCCTAAAAATCCAAACAGCTCCCCGCCTTCCACAGAAAAACTGATATCATCCACTGCCTTTACTTCCTTAAAGTATTTTTTCAGGTCCTTTACCTTTATAATTTCTTCCATGGTATTCTCCTTTCATTTTCTGTTTCCCCATTTTCTATTTTTCAGGTAATTTACGAAACTTCTCTTCAGGAATCATTACATAAATACCTATATCCTTATATAACAAAAAAAGACAGCAGACCGCAATCAAATTACGGTAAGCTGTC
>CAYNOE010000148.1:0-7507 GCA_964398745.1 uncultured Lachnobacterium sp. | reverse complement strand
GTCTTTCAGTAACACTGCAGAACCAGTTTTCTGCCGACTACCCGGGTGTTGTTGTATCAAACTATGACATCAACAAGGATAAGGGTGCCATTTTAAGAGTACACTATGGCAGGAACGGCAAGGGCGTGAACAACGAGTATCTTCACCTGAAATACAGTAGGGATAACAAAAAGACCTGGAAAACTGTTATAGGGAAGACTGATGATGTGAACGGCGTTGAATACTTCGAGATTGGCTGTGACCATGATAAGGAAACAGTAAAAATTGACTACGTCATCACCCCGGAACATGATGCCGCAGAGGAAATAACGGGAAGTTTTTCTTTTGCACGCATTGATACCAGAGATATTCAGAACATAAACGCTGGAAAAATTGGTGACACTGATTACAAGGCGCTGGGTTACGAAAAACTGACTGTTTCAGATAATGACAAGCAGGGAAAAGCTGACGGAGATGGTCTTACATTAACAAACGGAACATATACGCAGGTTGTTGATGACGGAAAAGTCATTCTCAAATCACAGTATAGAAGCGAATACGTGGACAGCCAGCAGGTAAGTGTTTCCGAAGAAACCAAAAACAAGGTAGGTTTTGTCGGCGGGCTTCCGTACATCACACTGCCTGGTGACAGTGATGCCTTAGACGCTGCAGTGGATTTTCATCAGGATGTAAACCTTGATTCCGGAAGCTATGATACCTATGCAGGCAAGAATGATGACAAGACAACAAAGTATGTCACATTGAATGTTGATCCGAACGAGCTGACCTATGCAACCATGCATTTTACCAGCCTGACATTATCCAAATACACAAGACTGGAGATTTCCGCATACCCGACAGAAGCAGATGCAAAGGCCGGAAACAATATGATTGAAGATTCACTGTCACGCGTATTCGGTCCTCTCTCACAGAGTGGCTTTGCATACCAGATTCCTCTTACAAGCCAGACTGGCAAGACCATGTGCATCAAGGTAAGACTGGTATCTGCAGGACAGGTAAATACGGATACAAACAAGGGATATGTCATTAAGGACATTACAGGTGTATATAAGAGTAAAAAAGGCAGTATAGGCACAACAGCTCTGTTAAAGGGTGCAAAAATTGAGTGGAAGGCAGTTTCTGCAGAATACAGTCAGGAAAAACCACTTAACCTTACTGAAACTACTGTAAAGAATTTTAACCTTGCTGATGATGTACAGATTCTGGCTGGTCAGAAAGATACATCAACCCAGAAGGAGATTAAAAATGTAACCTACCGCGTACCTGTATTCCCGTATACCGGAAATGCAGTTATTACGACATATGATAAAAACGGGGCGGTAATTGCATACTTTGCATGCCCGACAGTAAACAATGGAGTGTATGGTACTGCTTATAATGAAAATGTCCTTGCCGAAAACAAGGCAGATCAGCTTCTGGCTGCACGATATGTATACCGTATTTCACAGGAAGAGGCATTCAATAACGTTGGTACTGTAAGTCAGGACGGGGAACTTGTAACAGTAAATTCTGACAAGGCAGGTATCACAAACCTTAAGGGAACCATCACGGGTGTGGAAGGGCTTGATGCCACAAACAGTACCGTATATACATCCGTACAGTGGAACCCGGTTAAAAATGCAGTTTCTGATCCTATAGGTGCCATTGCATTTGCAGGACAGGAAGTAACCGTAACAGCACAGCTTGTTGACAAAAACGGTAACAAGGTTGCAAATGCCAATGAGCCGGTTTCATTCAAATATGTACAGAATGGTGCTTCTGCAACAACTGAAATCCAGAATACGGGGGCACAGGCTGGAATATTTGGCGGTAAAAAGGTATCCGTTCTCCAGATTCAGAAGAGCACAGACAGCCAGGGACAGGCAAAACTGCTGCTTACTGCACCTGATAAAGATACGGTAATGCAGGAAATACAAGCATCCACTTCCCGTTACAATGTTGTACTGACCGTGAACGGGGAATCCGTGGACAAACTGGATCTTTACTGGATTGAGGCGAGACCTGCATTCGGACCGACAGCAGCTAATGATTCTAAAAAATATGCAATGGATGAGAAAGTGCCTACTGACATCACTGATACTACTACATGTGAGCCTACAATCGGCGAGAACTGGGAGTATGCATTTATAACGGCTGACGAGAAACTTCCAGCGGCCGGGGTATGGAAGGATAATTATGTTGCAATTAATAATGCAAAAGTTGATGTAAAAGTTAATTCAGGCAGCAAGGGAACAGTAAAGACTGACACCGGCAAAAACGGAATGGTTACCGCAACATCAAAGGAACCAGGACAGACAAAGCTGACAGGTACGGTTGACGGAACAGCTTTTGACAACAACGTTGTTACTTTCACTGTAAAAGACAACAACGAGAAAACCGTGAAGGAAACAAAGAGTGTCGGTACAGGAACAACCTCCTTCAAAAACAACCAGCTGCTTACAGTGAACTGGAAGACTACAGGTATCAGCGGTGCCTTTGTAGATCCTATCGGAACAACCGCAAGCACCGGTGCAGCATTTGCTGTATACTTCAGAGTTGCTGACAAGCTGGGCAATGCAAACACGACCGCTGAAATAACAGAAGTTATGAGCAGTGAAACAGGCTCCATAACAAGGGTCGATGGTGATCGTACAGGTGTTGCTGCTGCAACCATTACATCAGGCGCTGCGTTGCATGCTGATTCAAACGGTATTGTTAAAATTACTCTGAGTAATACCAACAAAGATAACAACCAGAAAGAAACTGTTAGTGTAAGGCTTGACGGTGTTGTTTACACGGAGACAATTACATGGAAGGCTCCGGAAACTGCAGTACTGGACGTTAAAACTGTAAACGGAAATACAAATGCATCCTCCAATGATCCGTACAAGACCTATGCTGACAAGGATAAGATTGTACTGGCATTTGACCGTGATATTTATGCACCTTCTTCAAACATGGATGCATTCAAGAGAATGTTTACAGTCAGCCGCAGGAAACTTGATAACGATGGAGTTACAATAGCAGGTAAGAAAGAAGCGGTTAAAATTGGTGATGTGTCCGTTTCAGGAAACACTGTTACCATTAAGTTTGACGGTGCCGATAACAGTGTTGAAAAGTACGAGTATTATGTTGAAGTAAAGGGACTTGTAGACAACAGTGTTGAATACAACCTGACAAGTACGGACGGTTATACAATCAGTAACACTTCAAAGGCAGTAACTTATACTCTGAGAGATAAAAACAATAGTACTGCACCAAGTGTTACAGTTGCACCTTAATATTTCATTCTGCAGTTTATAACAGAATAGGAATGACAGTCTGGCAGAAAATGCTGGGGCTGTGGAAGAACGGGGCGAAAGCCCCGTTTTCCACAGCTTTTTTTTATCACAAAAAAGACCATGTTATAACAAAGTGCCAAAGTTTATGACTTACAAAGGCATTTTGCAACAAAAAATACACAGCAGAATCTTTCCCTTCCGCTGTGTATTTTGATGGATTTTTTCTTCTGCGGGTTTTAGCAAACATCCCCATCCTGCCCAATCAGCACCGTGTTCCCTTCAAACGCAAAACCATATCTTAAAATCCGCTCCCACGGGACAACTTTTTCCAAAAGTTTCGTGTCATTAGTGCCCAAAGCCGCTCTCGCAGTTGGAACGGACTGCATAGTCATCTTTTTTATCAACCAGAAGCCCCAGAACAAAACCGTGGCAGAAACGCTCCGGCGCGGTCTGGTGTTGGTGACAACATTATGGATTTAAATATAATTACAAAAAGGGGTTGTGCAATGCACAACCCCTTTTTTTCTGCCCAAAACAGAAAGGGAAACTTCCTGCCGGGCCACTCTGGCTGTTCTGTTAAAAACTGCCAGATGAAAGTTTATGGTAACTGGTTTGGTGTTACATTATATTTACCGTCTGCAGGTCCTGCCTCAAATTTTGTTCCTGAAGCGAATACATAACCATTTGTACCTGCCAGATCATATGCAACATCATCAACTGTAGCCGTATTAACGGTTACGGTATACTTGTAAACATTATTGGTGGCTACCTTATTCTTAAACTTGATGATAATCTGGTTTCCGTTTACAGTCACATCCCCGAGTTCAACCGCTTTGATATCAGTATCAAGGCTACTGTCAGTTCTGACTTCCTGGGAACCAACCGTAAACATCTGCTTAAATGCATCCTTATCTGCAGGTGCATAGATATCCTTGTCAAATGTCAGCACAATCTGCTCAGCATCAGCATAAGTTCTGTATGGATCCCTGTCGGATGCTGTAGTACCGTCAGATCTTGTCTTAGTATCCAGACTGACTGCTGCAGGACTACCCCATGTAATGGTCTCTGAATAAGTCTTGCCATCCAGTGTAATGGTAATTACTTCTTTCTGAGTCTCCGGAGCCTTGTCTGCATCCAGGGTAATCTTAACAATGCCTTTTGCAGAAAGTTGTACATTCTTATAGATACTGCCAGAAGCCACAAGCGTACCGTTAATTTCTTTGATACCGTCAGCTACGCTGGTCTGGATGTCAACCTTTTCATCTTTGAGTACATTGTCGTAAGTGTCAGCAACCTTGAAGTATACATCAAATGCTCCTCCGCTGGTTACGGTTGCAGTGGTTCCAACCGGATTAATAAATTCGCCCCTGACGCCTGTGGTCTGCCAGTTGATTGTAAGGTTCTGTTTGTTGGTGAAATTGGTCTTTCCACTACCAACACTCTTTTCTCCGTCTGCCGTTGTCGTCCAGTTGTAATCTTTATCATAATGCCCTACGTTGAAAAGAACACCCTTGTTGTCATACTCAGTACCGTCAACCGTACCTGACAGTACAGTTATTCCCTGGGTCTTTGATGTCGCATAGACTGTTCCGTTGGCATTCGTGTTGAAGTCTACATCTCCTACTTTGCTTGCTGATTCACGTTTTACGGTAACTTTTGCATTGTCGATTGCAACTGTCTCACCTTTCCAGATTCCAATATTTGGAAGCACTTCATTAGCAGTTCTGAAAGCATACTCCCACTTCTGGCCGACTGTAGGGTTACATACATCAGTAATATCACCAGGATACTTCCAATCCTTAATTATCGTACCCACATCTTTGCTTCGTGCCGGTTCATCAGATGCTGTCACTCCGAATGCAGGTCTTGCATTAATCCAGTAAAGATCCAGTTTGTCTACCGGTTTACCGTTTACCAGCAGCCTAACCTTGTACTGGGAAGTGCTGGCTTCAATTCCAGTGATTGCGGTTCCTTCATTAGGTGCAGTCAGAACCACTTTCCCTTGTCCCTTGCTGTCTGTCTTGTTCTGAAGCTGAATAGCGGATGCTGTTTTGGCTCCACTGGACAGAGTGTTTGAGGTACCTGTGATGTTCTCTATTTCTCTGCCAGTGTTGTACTTGAAGTTAATCACCTGGTTGGCAGTTGAAACCGGGTTGTCGTTTCTGTCATAAAGCTGTGCGGTTACGGTTACATCCTGTCCTGCAAATGCAATTGCACCTGTATCAGAAGTTGTTTCATTTTCAATCGGATTCCACTGTACGGATGTGTACACCTTGTTGTTTGTGTCGTCAAGTCCGTCCACTCCCTCAATGGTACCTACAAGGCTTGTGTAACCTGCCTTCTCGGAATTTACTGTTACGATATTGCCGTCCTGGGTGAAGGTACCAACTGTGCCGTTGTTTGCCTCTTCCTCTGAAATACGGTATACATATTTTTGAGCAAAATTCTTGCCAGCACCCTCGTTAGTGGCAAGGACATTTTCATTATATACCCCGCCTGAAGGATATCTGCCTGCAACCTCGTTATATGCCCCCCTGTTTATTGTCGGGCATGCAAAGTATGCAATTACTTTACCATCCTTGTCATATGTTTTAATCACTGCATTTCCAGTGTACGGGAACACCGGAACCTTATAGGTTACATTTGCAATTTCTTTGTCTGTTGCAGAATCTTTTTTGCCGCCGTTGTACTCGGATCTTATAATGTCCACATCATTGGACAGCAGGAGCTTGCTGACATCAGCTTTGCTAAGCGATTTTTCCTCGCTGTATTTCACATCAGCCCTTGCCCATGTAATCTTTGCATTCTTTAACAGTTCCATTGTTTCGCCCTTGCCGGCCTTGTCCTTGAGTACACCGGTAATGTCACGAATCACATATCCCTTGTTTTCTTCCTTGTTTACCTGTCCTGCAGATACCAGTGTCACTTTAATGCACAGGCTGTTCCAGTCCTTGCCGCTGAGCGGAATCTGGTAATGGAAATCTTTCTCTGCGTGCGAACCGTAAATAGGGTATGGATCTGCAAGGCGTTCATTCCTGTCACTTTTTTCTGCGCCTGCCTTTGTCCTGTACAGTTCAATATCCAGTCTTGTATATTTTGACAATACAATGCTGTCAAAATTCAGGGTCGCATAAGTCAGCTCGTTAGGACTTTTCTGCAGTTCAATATACTCTGATTTGGATGCATAGGTTCCATATTCACCGGAGGTAATGTTTACCGGCTGCTGGAAGCTCTTTCCTTCGTTCAGGGTATCTTTCTCACCAGGAAGCACGATGTACGGTAGTCCTCCGACAAAACCAACTTTGTGTTCCGTTCCCCCAATCTTGCTTACTTTCTGGCTGTTGACATATTCGGTTCTGTACTGTCTTGTAAGATCGGTATTATTGTTTGCCTCTTCATGTGTAAATGTTCCGTCTGTTTTTGTACGGCCATCGCCTTTAATATCGCCATTCACATCATTGTTGGAAACGTCTAAATCTTTAAAGGACTGAACATCCTTGTAATTAGTATAATCGTTTCCATAAGTTCTTTCTAATGGAGGGTTTCCATTATATCCGTTAATATTTACGACATCGTCCTTTTCAATGCGTGCAAATGAAAAACTTCCCGTTATTTCCTCTGCGGCATCATGCTCCGGGGTGATGACGTAGTCAACTTTTTTTGTTTCCTTATCACCACAAGGAATGTAGAAGTATGCAACGCCGTTCACATCATCAGTCTTCTCTTCCGGAATATAATTCGTCCAGGTCTTTTTGTTATCCTTACTGTATTTCAGATGAAGAATCTCGTTGTTCACGCCCTTGCCGTTCCTGCCATAATGTACCCTTAAAATGGCACCTCTGTCCTTGTTAATATCCTTGTTTGACACAACAACACCCGGGTAGTCGGCAGAAAACTGGTTCTGCAGTGTTACTGAAAGACCGTCCTCCTCGGCAACCGTAAAGTCAAGTGTCTTCTTAAGGGTTTTTGTTCCGACCTTCATTGATGCGGTGATGGTCACAGCACCGGCTGAAACTGCCGTCACCTTTCCGTTTGTCTTTCCAACCGTTGCAACCGCTTTGTTGGATGAAGAATAAGTAACGCTTGCGGTGCTCGGCTTCTTTTTTGCCTTGATGGTGGCTGTGCCACCCACGTTCAGCTTCCTGTTTGCGGCTGAAATGGAAAGGCTCGGGTTCTTTACTGTAACGGTGCATTTCAGGCTCTTGGAGAGCTTCTTGCCCTTTGAGTTCTTTCCTGTTACCTTGACC
>CAYNOE010000147.1:0-7561 GCA_964398745.1 uncultured Lachnobacterium sp. | reverse complement strand
AATTTTTTCGGCTGCTTACAATTTTCCCTGCCAGACGCTCACATATCAGAATGAGAAACATTAAAAACACGGCATAAAGCTGGCGGAACCAGCCCGTAAATAATGTCCCTGCAACAATATTACATCCCTCATTAATAATAGTAATCATACAGATTGTAAGAAATTTCCCCAGACTTCCCGTTCGTTCACCCAGAAAAGTTTCCCAAAATTTTAATATAAGGTAAACACGAAATAAATTTATCAATATTAATGGTATAATACCTGTCATTTTTATCCTTCCCGTAAAATATATTCCCTTACCTGTTTCCGGTGTGCCTTACTGATGACCAGTTCGGTTCCATCTGTCAGTTCCACTGTTTCATAAGTATACCGGACAACATGCATTTTATTAACCATAAAAGACTGATGAATCAGAAGAAATTCATCCGGAAGATTTTCTGCCAGTTCCGTCATCTTTCCATAAAATTCTTTTTCTTCATGTTCTGTATGTATGATAATTTTTCTTCCTCTGCTTGCAAAATACATAATTTTTCCATAGGGCACATAAAAATATTCTTTTCCTATTTGATACTGAAACTTTTCTGTGCTCTTTTTTAGTATTTTTACCGCAGTTTCCAAAGCCCCATCAATTTGTATCTGTGTAACCGGCTTAACCAGAAAATCCATCGGCTGTGTTTTAAAAAGCTGCTGTGCATAAGATGATTTTCCCGATATATAAATAATCTGCATTTCCCTGTCTTCCAACTGATTACGAATAAAATCCCCTGTCTGTATTCCGTTCAGTTCCACCAGTTCAATATCGAGAAACAGAATATCCAGATGGCTGCCCTGCTTTAAATATTTACAAAGTTCCTCTCCCGTGTACCATACCAGTACCTCCGCCTTCATGCCGTTTTTTTCTGCATGACGCAATATCATATTTTCCAATGAGCTGCAGGTATCATACCCATCGTCACATATTCCAATGTTATACATTTTGCCCCTCTTATTATATCATGTGTAAACTATGTCTGTTGTACGGTAGTATAACACACCAGTCCCGCCCGTGGCAATCTGCGGTTTGCACCCCAGTTCATACACCATTAAAATTTTCCGGCATAAAATAGAGTAAAACATCATAGGATAATAGGTTATGTATTACGCACTGTTGATTCTTTTATTACTTGTGCTTTTCGCAACCATTTTCTGCTGTGTCCGCCGGAAGCGGATTATCTGCAAAATCCGATGCATGGAGCCGTGTGACAAATGCTCTCTTTTGACAGAACTGGTGGAACCGTTTGGCTACGACTACCACTGCTGCTGCGGTATATTCTCCTCAACCATTGACGCATGGCAGAAGACCGCCGGATACACATGGCTGTACGACTACATGGCTCCGCGTTTCAACATGGTCTTCGATGCCCTTCCGGTATATTTTGACTATCAGGGTAAGACCTGGCTGGTTGAATTCTGGAAAGGCCAGTACGGCATTAATACCGGGGCAGAAATTGGAATATACCATGCTGATAAACTTCTTAAAGAAGCAGAATACAAAACAACGCTTTTTACCGCCGCAGACGACTGTGAAATGCTTCCGTGTACCCTGCGGCTGTATAAGGGAAACGAAAACCTTGCCGAAATTTCACAGCGGCACTGGTGGCTGACCGCGTTTCTTCCCGGCTGCTTTTCAAAACCTGACAGCCTTTGTCTGGAAGCTTCCATTTGTTTTCCGGATTCCCAGATGCGCGATGCATTCTGCGAAGGTCTTTGCCGCAACGGATATGATATGGAACATATCTGCATACACGGCCTGACTGTTTCGCTGGTATTTGACAAACCATGCTTTGAACATTACGGTCTGCTGACACGTTTCCACCGCTGGTTTTCACAGTGCCTGAACCGCATATACTGCAAACTCTATATCTGTGTGACAAAGCCGTTTACATGCACAGCGGACCGGATTCTTTACCTTTACTATTTCCTCCCAGTAATTTTCCGGAGGATTCTGCGGCTGCACAGATTCCACAGGCACTGCCACAAAAAGCATGGCTGCAGACCGCCAAAAAAACGCTGCAGATCTCACTGCTGCCGTTAGGTAAAATGGAGAAACGTATATGAGTATTTCAAGCCGTTTAGACCGCGCGTTTGCGCAGGCATCCGTCCTGCCGCTGAACAAATGCTCAAAATACGCCCTTGTGAGTGACTGTCACAGGGGCGTAGGTACTTCGTCAGATAATTTTTTAAAAAACCAGCATCTGTATTTTGCTGCAATGGAACGTTATTACCGGGATGGTTTTACTTATATTGAACTGGGCGACGGGGAAGAACTGTGGGAAAACCGGTGTATGCACAATATTTCTGATATTCATAAAGATGTATACGACATGTTTCAAAAGTTTGAAAGCCGGAACCGGCTTTACCTGATTTACGGAAACCACAATATTGTAATGAAAAAAAATCCGGCCTACCAGGAAGGCATTATTTTATATGCAAAAGAAAAGCCGGAACGCTCCCTGTATTTAACACACGGACACCAGGCGAGCCTGCTCAATTCCGTATTCTGGCCGCTGGCGCGTTTTCTTGTCCGCTATGTATGGAGCCCGCTGGAAAATATGGGTGTTTTAGATCCCACCAGCGCCGCCAAAAACTATACCGTAAAAGAAAAATGTGAAGAAGGACTGGAACGCTGGGCCACAGACCGCCGCCACATTTTAATCACCGGACACACACACCGTCCCGTCCTGTCAGAGGATATTGGATACTACTGTAATACGGGAAGCTGCGTCCATCCGCGCTGCATTACCTGCATTGAAATAGAATGCGGAAAAATGACGCTGGTAAAATGGAGCATGAATGCCCGCCCTGACAGCATTCTGTATGTAGAGCGGGAAATCATATCAGGACCGGTGATTCTGCTTTCATAATAAGCGGGAACCACTGCTGGCGGGAAGAACATCCCGCCATTATTTCTGATTGTTCAATTTATCAGCAATTTTCCGGTTTTTATAAAATAAATACAAACCAGCCAGTACCCCCGCAACGCAGACAGCCTCCAGCCCTTTACACCACATATACAGCCTGCACTGGTGTTCATAACAAAGCTCAACACTGTTTTTGCTAATCTGCAAAATCAGCCCAAAATCCTCTTTTTTACTTGTAATATTGTCCTTCCACCCTGAAAAATCCGACCACTTTCCAGGAACAAGCTCCGTGAGCCAGTGCAGGTTTTTCAGATAATCCAGCCGCAGGACTTTTCCGTCCAGTCCGTTTTTCGCCAGAAATGCTTCCCCCTCTGCCACATCCCTGCATGCAAGCGTAATCCGGTTATAACAGATGGTTTCTTCTTCCGTAACATCCCTGTCACCTGTAATATCTTTCGCATTTCCACTGACCACAACCCCGCTCTGCGGCAGATGTACCACGGCGCGAACCGTGCGCATCCCGTTTCCGATGCATATCTCATTTCCGGCAGCCTCTGTACTGCCAAACAGTTCCCATGCCGTCTGTTCCCCAATCAGGCAGCCTTTTGGATCATCCGCCGGCAGAACCCCCGCCTGCGGCAGCACTGGTTCGGAAGAACCATTTAATACAAGCACATCTGTCTGTATACTGCGCCCCAGACCGGGATCTGCAGCCGTCAGGTCCGGCAGTTGTGTCCACACAGTAAATGCTGTATCGTTTTCCTGTTCGCCAAGCGTCTGTGCGTCCTCTGCAGAAAGCGGCTTTTTTAGATAAAGCGTCACATTCTGCCACACAGTGTCCGCGCGTTTTTTTGCCTGTGCCGCACCAAAAGCCAGACCAGATGCGGCCAGTAGCAGGCCTGCCAGAAGCAGCAGGCGTTTCCAGACGGCCATTTCCCCACTCTCCTTTCGTAACATCTTCATGTTAGTATATTGTATCACTGACATTCAGGCAAACCAGGTTTTTAGTCAGAACCGGACGCCTTTTCCTTCAGACGTACCTTTTCCCCGGCAGAAAGCATCTGGTCAGAATCTGTAATTACCTGGCTTTCCGCAGTCAGGCTGCTTTCGGAGATTGCCGCATAAAGTCCGTTCTTTTCTGCAACCGTCACATCCATGCGCTGTACCGCATACTGTCCTCCCAGCACCGTATCTTCCGGTACCATCACATACACAAAATTCCTTTCATTTTCTGTATGCACTGCAGAAACAGGCACGGTAATGCTGTATTCTCCTGACTGTTTTGTCAGTTCCATGTCCGCATGCTCCCCCAGGGCCAGCGTATCTTTTGGAACAAAAACCGTTACCTTTACCGTTTCATCCTCATTCGTTTCCACGGATAAAACCGAAAGCTCCTCAAAGTTCTTATCCGTGGTTTTTAACGTCACCATATCCCCCGCCACCACAAATACAGCATCCTCCTTGCTGACCTGTGTTGTAAAGCTCATTCCGCCTGATGTATCCGACATTAGAAAAGCTGCGGTATCCTCCGTTTTCTGTCCGGTCTCAATCTGTACCTTAGTAACCATTCCGTCCATCTGTGCCGTGATTTTTCCCCCGTATTTCTTTTCTTCTGCAAGCTCCGAAAGCTGTCTTTGTTTTTCCGTAATTGCAATCCGGTTGATTTCCAGCGTATTATCATCTGCTTCCGTTTCCGTGGAATCCTCAAGTGCCCGCTTTGCCTGCCGTCTTTCTTCCTTTTGCTGGCGTTTCTGTTCTTTTGCCTGCTGTCTGGCTTCCTTTAATGCTTCCTCTGCCGCCTTTACGGATTCATTTTCCGAAATATCCTCTTCCTCGCTTTCGAGAAACTCTTTCAGTTTCTGTTTTGCAGCATCCCACTGCTGTTTTGCTTCACTTACAAGAGCGGCATTTTTTTTCACGGTGCTGTTGTAATCCTCCTGCGCACGTAAAACAGCCTGCTTTCTTTCCTCCTCCTGTTTACTGGCAGCATTCTCCTGTTCCTTCTGCTGCAGCTTTAATACAGACAGCTCATCTTCCATGTCGCGTGCCTGCTCCTCCAGATCTTTCTTTTCTTCTTCCAGTTTCTGTATCTGCCCTTCCAGATTCTTTTTTTCTTCTTCCAGTTTTTGTATCTGCTCATTCAGATTCTTTTTTTCTTCTTCTTTCTTGCTGGCACGTATCTGCCGGTATAAATCGTCCTGTTTCCACTGTTTCTGGTTTATCTGCTGGTGCAAAGCGTCCAGTTTCTGTTTTTTCTGGTTTATCTGCAAATACAGATTATCCAGCTTCCGCTGCTTCTGGTTTATTTCAATCTGTCTTATGGAAGTATCATAAGTAACGGCCGGAGTTTTGTCTGCATCCTCCAGAACCCGCTTTGCCTGCCGGATCTCGGTTTCCTCCTGCTCCTTTGCCGCATTATATGCTTTCTCTGCTGCATTTACTGCCTCCTGCAGTTCTTCCAGCGTCTTTTTATATGCTTCCGCCGCCTGTTTTTTTGCCCGTGACCTGCTTTCTTTTACCTTCTCCTTTGCTTCCTCAATTTTATCTTCTGCCTCCTCCAGCAGAATTTCACTTTTGGAAACCGTATTGTCATAATCTTCCCGGGCACGTTTTTTTATTCTTCCCTGTTTCTGGTTCCGTTTCTGCTGCTCTTCGGCAATCGCCTGATTCTGCAGATTCAGTGTTTTGATTTCATCCAGGAGAAGCTGTATTTTTTCCCCGATACTGTCCAGATCCAGACGCGCCAGCACGTCCCCTTTTTTCACATCCTGCCCCTGCTGCACCAGAACCTCGTCCACCAGAACATCCGCTGCCGCGTAAACCGGCTGCTCCGCCAGTTTTTCCACCATGCCGCTTCCCGTAACCGTGTGTATGATTTTCCTTGACTGCGGTGTTTCCACCTGAACCTGTGCAACCGTAAAGGATGCCGATGCCCTTGATACAACGGTAAACATCAGCATGAACGCCAGCAGGACCAGAAATGCTTTTCCGAGTCTGCCCATGTTTTTTCCTCTCTTTTCCATATATACATCTACTCCTTAATCGCCCCCGCCGTAATTCCTGCTTCCAGATACTGCTGCCCCATGCCAAATACCAGAAGCGGGGGAAACAGTGATACAAAAGAGCAGCACATCGCAAATCCCATCTGCTCCGTTTTAATTTCCGGCAGATACAAAGACAGGGGCCAGCGGCTTTTGGTCTGCAAAAAAACCAGAGGCTGCTCAATCATACTGAAACACTCCAGAAACTGCAGCACAAGCGCGGATAAAATTCCCGACACCCCAAGCGGAATTCCAAGCAGGAAAAAAATCTGAAATTCGCCCGCCCCGTCAATCCTTGCCGATTCTAAAAGCTCCTCCGGAATCCCGCAGAAAAACCGGTACATTAAAAACACGGAAAATGTGGAAAATGCGCCCGGCGCAATAACGGACCAGAGCGAATCCAGCATCCCAAGTCTGTTTAACACCAGATATTCCGAAAGCATGGTCACCTGAAACGGCAGCATCATCAAAAGAATACAGAGTATATAAAACACTTTTTTTCCAAACAGCGGATATTTCGCCAGCGCCCATGCCGAAGGAAGTCCGAACAGAAACTGTCCTGCAAGAATCCCCACTGTAACCGCCATGGTGTTCCAGAACATCCGGAAAAACTCAGGCGAATCCAGAAACAGCTTTACAAAATTCTGAAGCGTCGGATAGAGCGGAAACAGCCGCCAGCCTGTATATCCGTCCGTATGGAAGATAAACGGTTTTAAATACTCGTTCAGTTCCCCGTTTCCCATCAGGCTGCCGCAGCATAAAAACAAAAGCGGCGCCGCCGTCAGCAAAGCAAACAGCACAAGCACGGAAACAGATAAAATTTTTCCAGTCAGTTTCATGGCTCCTCCTTTTCCCAGGAGTGTTCCAGAATCCCCACAAAACCCCCGATGACAAGCGCAAGCAGTACACTTCCTGCCGCCATCTTATCCACAGAAAGGTCTAAAAACCAGTTGTTAAACAGATGCTGCAGAAGATAAATACTCTCCTGCGGGTAATTGCCGCATACCAGATAAGCTTCCCGGAACACTTTAAATGAATTTAAAAGCGACAGCACAACAATTGTAAAAATCATTGGTTTTATAATCGGCAGGGTAATCTTAAAAAACTGCATAACTTTTCCCGCCCCGTCAATCTGCGCCGCCTCATAAACCGCCTGCGGCACAGAGGCAAGTCCTGCCAGCCACAAAATCAGCGTATAACCAAGGTTCTTCCAGATGTAGCTGAATACAAGTACCGCAAAAGCCGCGTCTGTATTCATCCAGTCTATTGGCATAAGCCCCAGCCTGTTCATAATACCGTTGGCAAACCCGTGCAGGTCAAATACCAGTTTCCACAAAAGCACGACAGATGCCGCAGGAATTGCCATCGGAAGCAGAAACGCGCTTTTAAACATGGTCTTTAAGCGGACGGTCAGCCCGTTTACAAGCAGCGCCGCAAGTAACGACAGCAGAAGTAAAATCGGCAGGCAGACAAGAATAAAGCGTATGGTATTTTTTGCTGCAAGCTGAAATGCTGCATTACTTAGCACCAGTTTATAGTTATCCAGCCCGCAGAACCTTCCGCCTGACGCCTGCACAAAGGAACGGCGCACGACGTCAAGAAACGGAACCAGGTAAAATA
>CAYNOE010000146.1:0-7569 GCA_964398745.1 uncultured Lachnobacterium sp. | reverse complement strand
GTCGTTGAAGGAAATCAGGAATTCAAGATTAGTCGAATATGCTGATAGATTATGGAACATATTTATTTTAAAGTTATATAGTGTTGCATTATTTGACGATGATTTAAGTGAATTTAATGAAATTAATATACGTTCTGATAACTTGCGATATGTGAGTATCGTTCAAAATAGTTACAAAAAAATAGATGATAGTTTACTTAAGATTCAACGCGACAATGCTCAAAATATGTTGATGTTGTATTCTATGAATCGTATGTCTTCAAGAGCTTTTTACAACAAAGATGTTATAAGACAGCTTTATGATGCATTAAATAGTAATGCTGACTTGAGAGGAAGATACTTGATAACCAAAAAAAACAGTAAAGAATCAGGTAATAAGTTTTCCCCTAAATGTTTTGGCGCTATGTATAACAAAGATACTGGAAAGAAGTATGCAGCTATTTCTGGTGTGTTTGATGCTGATATGTACATATATCCTGGTGTAACTAAAACAAAAAAAAAGAATGCACTATTGAGACGCAAAAAAGTATACAAAAATCTTGTTTTGTTATTAAAAAATATACTTGGTGAATCGTATGAAGTTATTGAGTCTGATAATGATGTCAAATATTATTATGCGAAAAATGGAAAAATGAAGAGTATTACAGCAAAAGAATTCATTGGTGATCCTCATTCTTTTGATAAGAGCCCGGGAAATCGAATGTTTTCATGTTGCGAGCGAAAACTTAGCACTAAGCTTGAGCCGGGGTGTAAACACGATATTTATGTTAAGTACGAACCTTGTGAAATGTGTAAAAGAATGATTAGAGGAGAAACAAAGCACAATGCACACTTCATAAATGTTATTTATATGGGAAAATTAAAAAGTAAAGTAAACAATAAACTGGTCAAGTATGATAGGTTAGCGGATGAAGTATATTCAATGTGCAGAAAAAAAGAGTAGTCCAGCTTATGGTAATTAATGATGTTGTTATTAAAAGGAGATTTGAAATCATGGAAACCGAAATTAAAAATGCAGTTCATGCAGCCGGAAAGGAAGCCCGGTATGACGAGAAGGCAAAACGCCTGCTGGGGAACAGGATTATTCTGGCGCATATTCTGGTAAGGACGGTTGCCGAATTTCGGGGAATGGATCCGAAGGATGTGATGGCGCTGCACCGCCTGCTTAGAACACTTTTTTCGGAGCATATGGAAGCCGGTGAGAAACTGAATATCATGGAAACCGAATATGGTATTCCGGCAGATGACAATTTGAGAAAGGATGTGGGAGCAATGTGTAATCTTTCAGAGGGAATTCTGGAAAAAGGCATAGCAAAAGGTATGGCAAAAGGAAGAATAGAAGGGGAGAAAAAAATTATCCTGAATATGTACAAAAATAACTTTACGCTGGAGCAGATTGCGCTGGCGGCAGATAAGAGTGTGGAAGAAATAGAATCCATCATCGAAACAAGCGAGCCCGTACCGGTATAACTGTATCCAAATTTCCAAACAAAATTTTCAGGCAGACACCCGCGTGTCTGCCCGTTTTTTTATACTTAAATAGTACAAAAAAACAACCACAAGGAGGAAAAGTATGAAAGAGAAGTTAAGGGAATTAAGGATTTATTTTTGCGCGGGGATTCTGGTAATGATGTTTCTGCCGTGGGCATCCATGAAAACAAGCGCGGAAGTGATGGATGTATCGGAAAGCGTGAAAGAATCCTATTCAGGACTGCAGATGAGCCAACTGACAATTTTGGGTTCGCTGGTTTTTCTGATTCCGTTAGCGCTTTTAATTATGGAACTGGTAACACAAATTCATCTGGACATGAAGCTGTTTTACCTGCTTGGGGCACTGCTTGGCATTGCCATCGGTGTATTTGGTTTTATCCGTCTTAAGAGCGTGGGGGATATGGATATTGGTGGGGAGGTTGCTTCCGTAAGCAACAAACTTTCCCCGGGAATCGGATTTTTCGGGACCGTAATTTTGTATGTTGTGATTGTCGTTTATACCCTGATTAAGGATTATGCGTTAAGTAAGCAGGCGCTTAAAGAAAAGGGCGTTAAGGGCGCGTTTTCTGAAATTGCAGGCGATGTGACCTCCGGTATTTCCGAACAGGTGGGAAAAGTGCAGTCCGGCGAATTTTTAAATGCAGGGGCAAAACCGTCCGTAAAATGTCCGAACTGCGGGGCGGATGTTGCAGGCGGGAAAAAATTCTGTGCAAAATGCGGCGGTAAAATACAAACCGCAGAACAGCCGCAGGAAAAGAAATCACCTTCGGCTGGCAGCAGCGGAAAAACGGTTAAACAGTATCTTGCGAAGCTGAAAAACATTACCTGCGAAAGCTGTGGGGCGAATGTGTCTGTCGGGACAAAATTCTGTCCGGACTGCGGGGCAAAAATCATTATCATGGTAACACCGGAGTTTTGTACATGCGGCGCAAAGCTGATTGAGGGGAAGCAGTTCTGCCCGGACTGTGGTGCAAAAGTCCAGAAAGTATGTCTGCAGGAAACCTGCAAAAAATGTGGTGCGGATTTAATTTATGGAAAGAAATTCTGCATGGAATGTGGGGAGAAAGTTGAGGGCTAAAGCATGAAATTTTGTGAAGAATGCGGAGCGCAAATGGAGGATGATGCGCTGTTCTGCGATAATTGCGGAGCACAGTCAGCGGCTGCCCCATCAGAGGAAACCGTGGCAGTAAATAAAGAGCCGAAAACAGGGGCAGGGGATAGAAAAAACGCAGAAACCAAGAAACAGCCGGTCGCAGTTGTGGTACTTGGCGTGATTGTTGCGGTACTGCTCATAGTCATTGTGATTCTGGTGGCAGGAGGCAGAAAAGACAAGGAGACACAAAAGATGGCGGATACAGCAGTACCGGAAGCCTCTGCGGTAACAGAGACAACGGAAACGGCAGCACCTGTGGAAACAGAAATGACGGAAACCACGGAGCCGGAAGAAGAGACCGGGGAAACAGAGTCCGAAACCGAAAAAACCACCGAGACGGAAAACCCAAAAGAGGAGGATACACAGCAGGAGAGGGCAGATAATCCAGCAGCATACATTCCTGAAGAGTTGTACGAAAACCTGGGATATGTTGACAGTATAGACATACCAGGATATTATGTAGGAACGGGTGGAAGGGAATATGCAGAGATTTCCATGTACTCCGATGAGTTTACTTATTCTGATGTCGGTACAGCGACGTTTGAAATCTGTGACTTTCAGAAGGATGAACCTGTTTTCTATGAAAACCTTACAGTTTATATGACCAGAGAGGGTATTTATTATGCGGTAACCGATGACGGAAATGTTTTTTATTTTTCTTTCTATTACCTTGATTCAGATAATGTCGCAATAACAGTATATTTTAATGATGAATACAGGGGAGACTGGTTTATTAATGAACACTATTATTCCTGAAGCATCTTTTCCCCATGGTCATCCAGAAACTGGTTTGCCTGCATAACCGTAAACCGGTTATGCAGTGCATACATCAGATAAGCGTCGCGCTTTACACGGGGATACAGGGTTCCGGCATTCCCGTAGTAAAGCAGGCGCTTTGTTTCATCCACAGTAAGCGACATCCCGAATGCAAGCTGCAGCAGGACATTTCTGCCGGGATGCTTTTTTCCCTGAAAAATCTGGTATCCATAGGTCATGTCTATTTCGGCACGGGAAATGGCCTCTTTTTTGTTTAGTCCGTATTGCTTTAACATTGTTTGCAGATATTCAGACAGCGTAAGTTCAATGATGTCACCAGATTTATCTTCGCTCCAGTCATCCATTGTATCAGCGCCCAGTATTTCGTTTGTCAGTTCAACAGTTGTATTTTCCATTTTTCTTTTAGCTGCTCCTTAGCGTATTTCCACATCGATACTTAGCTCCGGATTGGCAGTAAAGCGTGCGTCATCCGTAAATGTAAAAAAGATACTAAATACTTCCCCGGTTTCAAACTGGTTAAAGAAATCCTGGGAAATAGTCAGGATCGTTCCTTCTTCATTTAAAGAATAATATTTTTCGTCAAGAACATTTCTTTCATCTCCCCAGAAAATTTTATCAATTTTTCTGCCAAACGCATTTACACTGGCGGCAGTATAATCATGTGGATCTTCCTTTTTAAACTCCAGCCAGCCGGGAGAAAGGGCCACGCCGTCCAGCGTCTCCAGTTTTTCAAGACTGGAGAGGGGATATAGGTTCAAATTCCAGCGAAGATCATCCCATAAGCAGGTAACGGTGTATTCCCGGTCCGGCTTTAACTTGGTTAAATAATCATCTTCAATATGAAGCAGGTAAGTATCACGGTCATAATTCCAGTGTTCATTGACAATGTTTATGGATTTACCGGAAGTATTGTCACGGAGGGAAACGGTATGCGGCGCTGCTCCGCCATGAGGGAATGAAAAATAAAACGGTGTTTCCTCCGGCTTATCCTGCCGGTAATACAGAACAAAAGGGACGCTGGTTCCCGTTTCTTCGTCAAAACAGTCCGCAGTATAGGTTGGAAGGCGGACTTCCGTGGATTCCGTGGCAGGAGGAACCGGTGCATTCCGAAAGGAGGGTACATCGGCCTTTGTAAAATGCAGGAATCCCGTAGCCAGACAGATGATGCCGGCAAATACAGCCGCTGGTATTATTTTTGGGACAGGCGGTTTTAAGGCAGCACGTAACGCTTTTTCAAGGTGCGCCATGTCTGCATAT
This sequence comes from uncultured Lachnobacterium sp., assembly GCA_964398745.1. GTDB lineage: Bacteria > Bacillota > Clostridia > Lachnospirales > Lachnospiraceae > Roseburia. The sequence continues at coordinate 2,891 of CAYNOE010000146.1, read as the reverse complement.
CTGCTGTCAGGATGAAACTGTGTGCACTTTTTGATTACGGAAACCATCCGTCTGGTGATTTTTGAATGTCCGGTAACGGGATAGAGTTCTTTTTCCGGCAGGTTCCTGCGGTTGACAGGAAATTTTCTGTCAAAAAGGAGTTCATATAATATAATGCCGGCTGCATAAACGTCACTTCGTACATCTGTCTGCGCATAACCGAACTGCTCCGGCGGGGCATAGCCGTCTGTACCGAGCAGGTGCGTGTCCCGGTCTGAGTCGGAATTAAAATTTCGGGATGCATCAAAATCAATGATTTTTACAATGCCATCCTCTGTAACAAGGATATTCTGCGGTTTTAAATCACGGTGGATAATGGGCGGATTCTGGCTGTGCAGAAGATTCATGCAGTTACAGAGCTGCAGCATCAGCGCTGTAATTTCCGTTTCACTGCAGGAATGTGTTTTTACATAATCATCCAGGGTTTTCCCTTCCACATATTCTTCCGCAATGATGATGGAATCGCCGTCTTTTTCGCAGGAATAAATTTTTGGGATATGGAGGTTTTTAATTCCGGCAAGCTGCCTGCAGACCGAAAGGCTGGCTGATTTACGGATTTTTATAATGACCGGCTCATCAAATTCCGGCATACTTGCAAGACATACCTGACCTCTGTTATCTTGTTTTATTATGGTTATCGTTTCGTATTTTATCATCTGTATACTCTTTCATTCTGAAATTATGCTGACAGCATAATTTGATTATAGCATATGGCAGGCAGCAGGTACAAGGTTATTTTCATTTTTGCCAGATGGATGCCAGCCAGCATTTTACACCTTGTCAAAACAGCAAAAATACAGTATGGTAGAATTAGTGTTTTATATAAAGGTAACTATTCAGAACCCCCTGGAATAAGATAAGCAGAATCGTCATGTCTGCATGTAAGAGTCTGTTTATCTTATTCCAGAGTGGCTCGAATAGAGCCACCGCCACGTATATGAGTAAAAGGAAGTAGGTAATAAGGAATCTTCCCGCAAAGCGGGTCCCTCCTTATTACATAGAAAGCACGACTGGTCGTGCGGTTTTGCGAATGTAAGGGGCGGGGTCCTGAATAGTTATGTCAAAAGCTACATAATTATAACACAGACTGGAGAAAATACAAAAAATTACCATGAGATTATTGCAGAGAGAAAACAGACAGAAAAACGCGGATACAGACAGGAAATCGTTTATGGTGGCAGTGCCTGATTCCATGGAGGATATTCCCGGGGAACGAAAGATGATTTTTGATTTGAAATGCAGCAGAATGCTGGATTTTCTTGATTCCTCACAGGGGGAATACGGTGGCTTAAAGGTGCGTGTACAAATTGCAGAACAGGAGTATACAGCGGAAATTCAGGTGTATCCGGCAGAATTTCCCCGGATGTACCGCATGCAGCATATTTTCCATGATATAGATATGGAAAGAATTGCTTTCGTGCAGCTGGGTCTTCTTGTGAAAATGGAATTTACAGAGGATGCACTTGCTTCCTACCATGCACAGCTTAAAATCATCGCGTCTGTCATGCCGGATGCGGTTGCGGTTCTTGATCACAGTTCAGAAAAAATTTTGTCCGGCAAATGGGTGAGAATGGCGGCAGAGTCTGGGGTTCCCCCGGCACCGCGTTATATTTACACGGTGCAGGCGGTTTCTGCCCGAAACGGAAAGGTTTGGTTACATACGCACGGATTAAACCGCTGCCATCTGCCGGAACTGGAAATCCTCGATTCCACAAAGGAAACATGTGAAAACCAGTACAATATTGTGGAAAACACGGCAAACCAGATGATTGAGGACGGCAGGATGGAGAAAAAAGAGCCGTTGTACCTGGCCATGGTGACAGAGGAAATTCCGCTGTTTGTGACGCTTGTGGACTGGGAGGAGGCTGTCGGACGGTATAACAGCCGGATGGTCGGCGGAAAATGTGACAGGAAGCATGGACATAACGGGGATACCTGCTGTATTTTTTGCTATACTACCGTGGAGAATCTGGAAAATAAAATTTATTCGCCGGTTAAGGTGTATGACGAGATCCTTAAGGATAATCCGCTTTATATGATGACAAACAAAGAAACCGCGCGCATGAAAGCACTTGCGCTGGAACGCCTGCATTACATGAAAGAAATGCTTGGCAGAGAGGATACCATTATTCTTGTTAAAATCGGGCTGGAAGTGGATGAGGAATTCAGGGAGGAGGAAGTCAGTAAAGAACACATCTGGTTTGAACTGAAGGAAGCAAAGGACGGACAGCTTACCGCCGAGCTTACGCAGGAACCTTATTATGTTAAGGGGCTGCACCAGGGGGATGTATGTACTTATCCGGAGTCAGACCTGACCGACTGGATGGTGATGACGAAAGAAGACCGGTATACGCCGGACGATGCGTATCAGATGGGATAAAAGCATTGTAATTGCAGGTATTGGTTTTTCATGTTGTTTGTGTTTTCTTGTAAAAAGATATATGGCGTGATATACTGTACAAAACAAAATACTGTTGGAGGTGTTTTATATGAAGTTTGTTCCGTATATGACAATTGGTGAGGATTTAGAGGTTACACATTCCATTACAGATAAACAAAATCCCGATATACTGGTATACTTTGAGAAACCCGATTCCGTGTACTTTTTTAAAAATGCAACGATTAACCTGAATAAAATGCTTGTGGTAAGCAGGGAAGGATTTGATGATGAAGAAATGCGCGATTTGGTTGATTTTTGCAGAAATAATAAGCAGAGCATCATAAGATATGAAAAAGAAGGGGGAGTTTATCTTGCCAACGATATTTAAGCTGATGAAATACAGGTTTTATTTCTGGAGTAATGAAGGGGTTCCGACAGAGCCGGTACATATTCATTTTTCAGAGGGGAACCC
>CAYNOE010000145.1:0-7589 GCA_964398745.1 uncultured Lachnobacterium sp. | reverse complement strand
GCAGATGTAGTTCATCGGTAGAATACCAGCTTCCCAAGCTGGGGAGGCGGGTTCGATTCCCGTCATCTGCTCTGTCAGAAGGCGTAGGTCTTAACGGACTTACACCTTTTTTGTATTACAGGAAACTAAAAAGCTGTTGTATGGACAATTTGTGTTTTATATGTTAAAATTACCAGGTAAAACGGACTGGGCAGAAATTAATTGACAGAAGAAAGGATAAAAATAAATGGACAGTTTTAAAAACGCAACCCTTCTGATTACCGGGGGTACCGGGAGTTTTGGACATACCGTTCTCAAACATTTTTTACACACGGATATTGGTGAAATCCGTATCTTTTCCCGTGATGAAAAAAAACAGGACGATATGCGCCACGAACTGCAGGCAGAGCATCCTGATGCTGCATCAAAAGTGAAATTTTATATTGGAAATGTAAGAAATCCGCAGTCGGTGCATGATGCCATGACAGGGGTGGACTATGTGTTCCATGCCGCGGCATTAAAGCAGGTGCCAAGCTGCGAATTTTTCCCGATGGAAGCGGTGCAGACTAATGTGGAAGGGACGAACAATGTACTTCATGCGGCAGTGGATGCGGGCGTGAAACGGGTGGTATGTCTTTCCACGGACAAGGCAGCATATCCGATTAACGCAATGGGAACATCAAAGGCAATGATGGAACATGTTGTGCGGGCCAATGCAAGGACGGCTGCAGAGCGCGGCAATACCGTAATCTGCTGTACAAGATACGGGAATGTGATGTGTTCAAGGGGATCGGTGATTCCTCTTTTTATTGACCAGATTAAGGCGGGGAATCCTGTCACAATCACGAATCCGGAAATGACAAGGTTTTTAATGAATCTGGATGAAGCGGTTGAACTTGTGAAATTTGCCTTTACCCATGCACAGCCGGGAGACCTTTTTATCCAGAAATCCGATGCATCCACCATTGGTGTGCTTGCATCTGCAGTGCAGAAACTTTTTGGGGACACAGGTACAAATATTATTGGAACACGCCACGGGGAAAAACTCTACGAGACGCTTATGACAAAAGAAGAAAGGCTTCGCTCTGAGGATATGGGAAATTACTACCGTGTTTCAGCGGACAACCGTGATTTAAATTACGATAAGTATTTTGTAAAAGGACAGGTGGAAACGGAAGCCGAAGAAGCATATACAAGCCACAACACAAAGCTTTTAAGCGTGGAAGAAACTGTGGAAAAAATACTGACCACGGATTATGTGAAAGACCAGCTAAAAGGAATGAATTAATTCCGGCAGAAAAGAGGAACGAATAAATATGGATACTGGATGGAAAGAAAATGGCAGCCTTAAACTAATGATTATCGCGGGTACAAGACCGGAAATTATACGTCTTTCTGCCGTTATAAAAAAGTGCAGAAAGTATTTTGATACGATTCTGGCACATACCGGACAGAATTATGATTACAACCTGAATGGGATTTTTTTCAGGGAACTGGAGCTTAAAGAGCCGGAAGTTTATCTGGATGCCGTGGGTGCTGACCTGGGGGAAACAATGGGAAATATTATCGCAAAATCCTATAAGCTTATGGCAAAATTAAAGCCGGATGCGGTGCTTGTTCTGGGGGATACCAATTCATGCCTTTCCGTTATCAGCGCCAAGCGTCTGCATATCCCGATTTTTCATATGGAAGCAGGCAACCGCTGTAAGGATGAGTGCCTTCCGGAGGAAACAAACAGAAGGGTTGTGGATATTATTTCAGATGTAAACATGGCTTATTCCGAACATGCCAGGCGTTATCTGGCAGACTGCGGGCTTCCAAAGGAACGCACATTTGTGACAGGTTCCCCGATGGCGGAGGTACTTGGCATGAACCTGGACAAAATCCAGAAATCCGATATTCATGCAAGGCTGGGACTGGAAAAAGGAAAATATATTCTTTTATCTGCGCACAGGGAGGAAAATATTGATACCGAAAAGAATTTCCTGTCACTGTTTACGGCAGTAAATAAAATGGCGGAAACCTATGACATGCCGGTTCTTTATTCCTGCCATCCAAGATCCGCAAAAAAGCTTGAGGCATGCGGATTTGAACTTGATAAAAGGGTAATAAAGCATGAGCCGCTTGGCTTTTTTGACTATAACTGCCTGCAGATGAATGCATTTGCCGTAGTGTCCGATTCCGGTACACTTCCGGAAGAGAGTTCTTTTTTCCTTTCGGCAGGGCATCCGTTTCCGGCGGTCTGCATCCGTACTTCAACGGAACGCCCGGAGGCACTGGACAAAGGGTGCTTTATTCTGGCGGGGATTCAGGGGGATTCCCTTTTGCAGGCGGTGGAGCTTGCAGTCGGAATGAATAAAAACCATGACTATGGCATTCCGGTTCCTGATTATGCAGATGAAAATGTTTCGGACAAGGTAGTGGCAATCATACAAAGTTATACTGGCATTGTAAATCAGATGGTTTGGAGAAAAGACAGATGAATATACTGGTAACTGGTGCAAAGGGCATGGTGGGAACGGCATTGGTCACAAATTTGTACAATATTAAAGAGAAAAAAAATACAACAAGGCATATTCAGATTGATGATATCTATGAATATGACATTGATTCCTCGCAGGGAGAACTGGAAGAATACTGTGCCAGGGCGGATTTTATATTTCACCTGGCGGGTGTGAACCGTCCAAAGGACAAAGGGGAATTTATGAGCGGAAATTTTGGATTTTCCTCTGTCCTTCTGGATACGTTAAAAAAATATAACAGTAAAGCGGCAGTTATGCTTGCTTCATCCATCCAGGCAGCCCTTGCCGGACGTTATGCGGATTCTGATTATGGGAAATCCAAATTGGCAGGAGAGGAACTTTTTTTTGCATATGGGAAAGAAACAGGGGCAAAGACAGCCGTATACCGGTTTCCGAACCTGATGGGGCACAGCAGGCCGGGATATAACAGCGCAGTGTCCACGTTCTGCCATGCCATTGCAAACGACCTGCCATATACGGTTAATGACCGCGAAACAGAACTGGAACTTTTATATATTGACGATCTCGTTGAAGCGATGTTTGATTTACTTGAGGGCCGGGAAAAGCACTGTGAATATGAAGGACTTACCCCGGTGGAAAATTCCCGCGGACGTTTCTGTTATGTGCCTGCAACGTATAAGGTTACGCTTGGTGAAATCGTGGATTTACTGCTGGAGTTTAAGGCCCAGCCGAAAAATTTGATGATGCCAAAACTTGCCAGCGGCAGCTTTGAAAAGAAACTGTATTCTTTATACCTGACCTATCTGCCAGCTGCTAAATTCAGCTTTCCGCTGAATATGAACGTGGATGGCAGGGGGAGCTTTACAGAGTTACTGCGCACAAAAGACAGGGGGCAGGTCAGCGTTAATATCAGCAGACCGGGCGTTACAAAAGGAGAACACTGGCATAATTCAAAATGGGAACTGTTTATTGTGGTATCCGGGCACGGACTGATCCGGGAGAGAAATATCCATACCGGGGAAAAGGTGGAGTTTGAGGTCAGCGGGGATAAACTGGAAGCCGTATATATGATACCGGGCTGGACACACAGTATTGTGAACCTGAGCAATACAAAAAACCTGGTTACGGTTATGATCTGCAATGAAATATTCCAGAAGGACAGACCTGACACATACAGGGAACCGGTATAAATCTCAAGTTGAACCGGCATGCAACTTGTGATATATTTTATATATCAATATCAGTTTTTATGGGGAGGGGAAATATAATATGGAGTTTAACGGGGTATATCATCAGGCGAGTGATAATTACTGTTACCCGCTCAACAATGATGAATTAATTATCAATATCAAAACAGGATATGATGTAAAATATGTCAACATTATCCAGGGAGATCCGTTTGATGCAGGCATACTGGGCGGCGGGGAACACTGGGATGGAAGAGCCGAGAATATTCCTTTCAAAAAACGGCTGAAAAACCAGCTCTGGTGGACGACCACGGTACGGCCAAAATTCAAGCGGCTGAAATATTACTTTGAGCTGCAGACTGAGACGGAAACATGGTATTACTTTGAAGACGGGTTCGTAAGCAGCGAACAGATGCAGTTAGAGGGCAGGAGCCGCCAGTGCTTTGTGTTCCCGTGGATGAATCCGTGCGATGTTGTCCATACGCCGGAATGGGTGAATGATACCATATGGTACCAGATTTTCCCTGACCGTTTCTGTAACGGGAACCACAGTCTCGACCCGGAGGATGTGCAGCCCTGGAGAAACCATGGCTGCGTTAAGAATGAAGAGTGTTTTGGAGGGGATTTTGCGGGGATTATACAGAAGCTGGATTACCTGAAGGAACTTGGGATTAACGGGCTGTATCTTACGCCGGTCAATGAATCGCCGTCCAACCATAAATACGATACCACGGATTACACGAAGCTGGATCCGCGTTTCGGGGATGAGGAGACATTTAAGAAGCTGGTAACGGAAGCGCACAGCCGTGGAATCCGTGTGATGCTTGACGGGGTGTTCAACCACTGCGGTTATTATTTTAAGCCGTGGCAGGACGTGCTTTCCAAAGGACCGGAGTCAGAATATTACGACTGGTTTATGATCAACCACTGGCCGATTGACTGGGAAGGCGGCGCTGCCAGAAAAGGGGAGCTTTATACATTTGCCTTTTATGACAATATGCCAAAGCTCAATACCAATAATCCTGCCGTGCGCAAATATTTTGTGGATATCTGTGCAAACTGGGTAGAGAATTATGAAATTGACGGACTGCGGCTGGATGTGGCCAATGAAGTTTCGCATGTATTCTGTAAGGAATTACATACGAGGCTTAAGTCAATCAATCCGGATATTTATATTCTTGGTGAGATCTGGCACAATGCGCTGCCGTGGCTCCGCGGGGATGAGTTTGACGCTGTGATGAATTATCCGCTTGGTGAAAGTATCAAGGACTTCTGGATTGACAGGAGCCTGACCAATGAGGATTTTGAGTTTACAATTAACCGCTGCTATACCAGCTATATGCAGCAGACCAATGATGTACTGTTTAATCTTCTGGATTCCCATGATACGAAACGGCTGCGTTCGGATGTTAAGAATCTGGATGAATATTTTGCGCAGCTTGCAGTTCTCTTTGCAATGCCGGGGAGTCCATGTATTTTTTATGGAACTGAAATTGCAATGGAAGGAAGCTATGATCCGGACTGCAGGCGGTGTATGCCGTGGGATGACATTGAAAATGGAAAATATAAGGAACGGATTGAAATTATATCCACGTTAATCCGCCTGCGGAAACAGGAACCGCTTTTAAAGAGCCGTAATTTCCATTTTCCGGATGAATATTCCCAGTACAAAAGGGTTATCCAGTTCCAGAAAGTGGACTGGAAGGACTGTTATGTGGAGGTGATCATTAACTGCTGTGAAGAAGATGTGGAAATTCCGGCAGAGGGAGAAATCCTTTTAGAGCGCCATTACATTGATTCCACACTTTTGTCCAACGGAATACTGGTTCGCAAGATTGCGAAATAAAAAACAGGAAAGAGAAAAAGATGTCAGCATATGAAGTATTAAAACGGGAGAACCGTGCAAGGCGCGGGGTTTTCCATACAGTACACGGGGATATCCAAACGCCGGTATTTATGAATGTAGGTACGGCGGGTGTAATCAAGGGGGCAGTTTCCTCGCAGGATTTAAAGGAAGTGGGCTGCCAGGTGGAACTGTCCAATACCTACCACCTGCATGTGCGTCCGGGAGATTCGCTGATTAAGGAACTGGGAGGACTGCATAAATTTATGGTATGGGACCGCCCGATTCTTACGGATTCAGGTGGATTTCAGGTGTTTTCACTTGCAGGCTTAAGACGAATTAAGGAAGAGGGAGTTTATTTTCATTCCCATGTGGACGGGGCAAAAATTTTCATGGGACCGGAGGAAAGCATGCAGATTCAGTCAAACCTTGGTTCTACGATTGCGATGGCGTTTGATGAATGTCCGAATGCGCTTTCTGACAGGGAGTATGTGATAAATTCCGTAAACCGCACGACACGCTGGCTTGTGCGCTGCAAGGCAAAGATGGAGGAACTGAACCAGCGGGAGGATACGATTAATAAAGGACAGCTTTTGTTTGCGATTAACCAGGGAGCCATTTTTCCGGATATCCGTATTGAGCACGCAAAGCAGATTGCGGAACTGGATCTGGACGGATATGCCATAGGCGGACTGGCAGTCGGGGAAACCCATGAGCAGATGTATTTTATTTTAGATGAGACTCTGCCGTATCTGCCGGAGGATAAGCCGAGATATCTGATGGGAGTCGGTACGCCTGCCAATATTTTAGAGGCAGTGGAACGCGGGGTGGATTTTTTTGACTGCGTGTATCCAAGCCGGAACGGGCGTCACGGGCATGTCTATACCAATGAGGGAAAACTGAATTTGTTCAACCAGAAATTTGAACGCGACATGCGCCCGATTGAAGAGGGGTGCCCGTGTGAAGCCTGCCGGACTTACAGCAGGGCATATATCAGGCATCTTTTAAAGGCAAAGGAGATGCTTGGAATGCGTCTTTGTGTGCTTCACAATCTGTATTTTTATAACCATATGATGGAGGAAATACAAGAGGCAATTGACGGGGGAAGGTTTGCCTCTTATAAAGAAGAAAAATTATATGGAATGAAACAGGCGGAAATTAAAAATGTCTAAAATACGAGAAAAAGGCTTGCCCTCGCAGACGAAGTTGTGTAGAATACTCTTTAGTATGAATTTTAGGAGGATAAACGGATGTATTCAGTTTTGTTAGAGGGCAGCGCTTCAAATGCCAGTGCAGCAGGCGCAGGAAGTACAGTTGGAATGATTATCTGGCTGGTAGTTCTGTTTGCACTTATGTATTTTTTTATGATACGGCCACAGAAGAAAGACCAGAAAAGAAAAGATCTTATGCTGTCTGAGTTGGCGGTCGGGGATACGGTTCTCACCACTTCCGGATTTTACGGGACAGTGATTGATATTGTAGAGGATACGGTAATTGTGGAATTCGGAAATAACAGAAACTGCCGGATTCCAATGCAGAAAGCGGCGGTTTCAGAGGTTGAAAAACCGGGATCCGCAGCAGATTAAATCAAAGAATGCGGGGGGAAGCCATGGGGTGGCTTCCTTTTTTGTATCGTAACCCTTGAAAAATCGTCAGTCATCATATATTATAGTAAATATGCAATAGAGAAAAGAGGTTGAACCATGGAATGTAAGATTGGTGTGATTTCCGGAGATGGAATTGGTCCGGAGATTGTTACAGAGGCAAAAAAGGTATTAGACAGGGTAGGAAGAAAATATGGACACGAATTTCTGTATACAGAGATTCTGATGGGAGGCTGCTCGATTGATGCGACCGGAGTGCCACTTACGGATGAAGCGATTGCCGCCGCAAAGGCAAGTGATGCGGTGCTGATGGGCTCGATTGGCGGAAATACTTCCACCTCGCCGTGGTATAAGCTGGCACCGGAGCTTCGTCCGGAGGCAGGGCTGTTAAAACTCCGCAAGTCGTTAAACCTGTTTGCAAATCTCCGTCCGGCATACTTATATGAAGAATTAAAGGCAGCATGCCCGCTCAGGGATGATATTATTGGAAGCG
>CAYNOE010000144.1:0-7651 GCA_964398745.1 uncultured Lachnobacterium sp. | reverse complement strand
TCCATGCACATTTTTTACACGTTTTTGCCATCTTCAATAGACCTGCAGACAGGCTTATGATAGTATAATGTTATTAAATTGCGCAATGTTAAATGAATTTGCCACAATTCCAAAGGGATTTGATAGACATGGTTCCGTTTTTTGCTATACTAAAAAACGAAGGAGGAGATTACCATGACATTAAATGAAAAGCTTTTACAATTGAGAAAAAAGGAAGGGCTGTCGCAGGAAAGTCTTGCGGAAAAATTAGGCGTAACAAGGCAGACCATTTCAAACTGGGAATCCGGGCAGACAACACCCGACCTCTTGCAGGCAGGGAAAATTTCGGGGATATTTAAAATATCGCTGGACGAACTGGTGGATAACCGGCTGGACGTTGTGTGCAAAGACAATTCCCCGAACCGCTTATATCAGAATCTTTTAAACAAAACCTGCTGTTTAATTCTTTCTGATGATTTCGATGACTGGACTTTGGATTATACAATTCCGGTGAAGGTACTGGGTATTAATGATGATTTTATTAAAATCGAATACCAGGTAAAGAAGCAGAAAGAAATAAAAATGATAGATATGGATTTCGTGGAATCCATTAAAGTTACGGAGGAGGATGAGGGATGACGTTCTGGTATATAGCAATAATAGGCGTGATGGTGATTGGCTTTGGGAATTTATCAGATAAAATTGATAAAATTATGAAAGATATGCCGGATAATTCAAAGAAAGCGAAAAAAGGCTTTCCTTCTTTAAAAGATGTAACCGGCCAAAAGATAGAGATTGCACTTGATGATGATACAGCCCTGATGTATGATTATATGACGCGGGGGATATTAAAAGAGTATAACGATACATGGCTTGTGCTGGAAGCGTCTGGTAAGAACGGCAAAAAAGAACTTTATTATCACAGAATCCGCAATATTGTGTCTATTAATATTCTGGAGGAAGAGGGTATTTGAGGGTTACAGTGTAACCCTCAGTATCAATCAGGATATATGAAAAATACGCTTTAAAAGTCTTTTGAATTTTTCCCGGAGTGATTTGCTGCGTTTATAATAAAAAAGATATTCATTCTGATATTTTGACGGAACAATATCCTGTACAGTATTAAATGTAAGATAACATTCGGCGGCCAGTTCAGGCTGGTTAGTCATACGAAAGCAGTGCGCAAGCAGAGTCTGCCCGTAGTTGGAGTACCCGCAGAATATATTCCCCTCTTTTGCGGCTTCAAGGGCCTTTTCATATTCTTTCATCTTAATGTAGACAAGAGTCAGATCCAGGTAACGGTTTCCAAGGGAGTTATGATTTTTTGAATCTTCCGGCAGCGAAAGCTCTATCAGTTTGTTAAGACACAAAATTGCTTCCTTAAATAACCGGGGGCACACATCAATTGCTTCCTCCAGGTCTGTCCAGTATGCCCAATAGGTTTCATAGCGGTCGGGCTCCATTTCAATGGCACGGTAGAAATAATTGAGTGATTTCTGAATTGTTTTGGTATCTTCCGAATCCGCATACATGAGAATATATTCCGCAGCGCGTGAAAGTACCCTGGCGGTACCGCCGGTCCGTTCAATATAACTTTCTAACGCTGCAATACTTTCATCTAAATGTCCTGCAGTGGATAAAAAGTTCCAGAGTTCATAAGAATATTCTTCTTTATCCTGAAGCTGTATGGCTTTGTTATAATATTCGAGGGTTTTCGCTTCATTTGCGAAAGTTTTGGTACGTGCAACGGTTCTGACGGCTAAATCATTATCAAATAATAATTCTGCTGTCAGAAAATAAAGTTCTGAGAGGGACTCATCACCTATATCCATCAGAACTTCATCGGTGGTATATTTTTGTAAAAGTTCTTCGGCTTCTTCGATTAGCGGGCCATATTCTATCCGGTCAGTATTTTCCTTACGTGCCTGCAGCTCCGACAGGGCTTTGCTGAATAATTGTTTTTCCTGATTCATCTTTTCATGTGTCCTCCTGATAATTTTTTGTTTCATTTCCTTTGTTTATTCCCGCGGGATATTGACTTTCCGGGCTTATGGTTACCGCCGGAAGGACAATTACATCTCCATGTTCTATAATAGAAAAAAAACTGTGAAAAAACAAGTAATAGTTTTTAATAATGGACTTGTGGATATGCTTATGTTAGAATTATGTCATTCAATTATAAACCATAAAAAACGGCTGAATATATTGCTGAATGCTGCCGTGCAGGGAAGATAATGACAGATTTAAAACATAGTTTATATATAAAAGGAGATCATATGAGTAATTTAACAGTTATTTTAGATGACACCCCTGAACGCTTCCGTCCCATGGCGGAGCAGGTACTGCCAGCTTTTATTAAACTTTTTGAGGGTTATGTTACGCAGATTACCCCGCTGATGGAACGTGACCATGCCATGCGTGCAAAAAACGCAGATGGAGAACTGACCGAACAGCTCATAGCTGTAGAAAAGGAAAGTAAAATGGTCAAGGACAGACTTTTCAAAGGGCATATTACCAGTAATATCTGTGTGACACCATATGACACGGTTCCCAGTTGTTTTGAATACTTTCTTACTGGCGGTACACTCCGTTTTATCATGAAGACGGCAAAAAAGATAAGCATACAAACTATGTTTACGGACTGTGATGGGGAAATCGTCCGGCATCAGTTTGTGTTACGTCCCTCAGGTTCAGAATGGCTGATTGACTGGTTTGGCTATGGTTATGATGAAGAAGGCCCGTATAAAAAGTCTGATCTGTAAAAAGTAATTTGTAAAGGAGTATGAAAAATGAATGAAGCCAGCCAGAAAGAGTTACAGAAAATATTAAAAGACATAATAAAGAACGAAATACGGATTTCCTACCATAAACAGGAAAAGCCGCTTCCAGCCTGCAGCAGTAAAATAGGAGGAAAACCGGCAGTTCCGGCAAACTTCAAATGGCCGGAATTTACAGCTGAGTCATACGATGGAGTTATTAAAAGCAGACCTTTATCCTTTATGGCACAGATTAATTTAAAGGAGACTGTTCCATACGATAATGAAACTTTTATTAGTATGAATTGCGATCCATGAAGATGAATTAAGAGCAACTTGGAAACTGTTAGGCAATGGAGAAGGGTAGATGGGTTCTTTATTACAATCAACAAAAAACACACGTGTGCTTCCGACAGGTACAATGCGATATATTAGGAGCGATGCTCCGGAGAATTTGACTGATAAGGAAATCCAATGGCTGTTGGATAATAATATAACGACAATTATAGATTTGAGATCGGATGAAGAACTTGCCAGAAAACCATGCTGTTTGAAGGAGCAGGACGGTTTCCGGTATTTTCACCTTCCAGTTACGGGTGGTGGTGATACTCCAAAATCACTTGAACATCTTCATACAGTATATCAACAGATGATAGATGCAAAAATGGAGGAGATTATTGATACAATTATGAATGCAGAATCTAAGGTAATGTATTTCTGTACGGCAGGTAAAGACCGTACTGGTGTAGTATCAGCAATTATCTTAAGGCGGCTTGGAATCAGTTATAAATCCCGATTGTGCAAGCCCGGAATACTCAGCATAGCCCGCTATGCCTTCGTTTCTGAACTTGCACACTCGAAAAAATATCCTCGACAATTTACTGTCAACGAATTTTCTCTTCCACCAAATCAAACGGCGCCGGACCGATTTGCAGAATCTGTTCATGAAATTTCACTGCATCAAAGTCATTCCCCTCTTCTTCCTCGCATGCTGCGCGGAGCTGGCGGAACTTTAAATATCCCACATAGTATTTTAAGTAATTGCCCGGCTCTTCAAGAATCAGGTCCGTGATGGAGCGGATTGTTTTGTCATCCGTGATTCCATAAACAGACCAGAATTTTTTCATCTCTTTTTCTTTCCATCCGTAAAAATGAATCCCAATGTCAGAGGTTGCATAAAGGCTTAAAGTTGCAGCCTGGTTGTGCTGCAGCAAAGCTGCAAGGTCGTTGTCCAGACCGGCATAATAATAGGACTGCATTTCAACATAGGTTGCCCAGCCTTCCGTATAGGCGGGGTAATTCAGAAGGGTGTGCACCGGCTCGATTCCGTAAAAATAGGACTGGACGGTCTGGTATAGGTGTCCCGGATATCCCTCATGTGCCAGTGTTGTAAAATAATAAAGGTCTTCATAGTTACTGGCGTTATTAATATAAATCCGGTTATTGTAATAATCATCCATTGGCGCGGTAATATAAAAAGCAGGCGCCAGATATTCCGAGAGAGCCGGATCTACATGGCAGATTTCGCAGGAAGTTTCCGGCGGTTTTGGAAAGTCTTTTAATATGGCATTCTGCAAAAATTTAACCATGGCGTTTTCATCAGTCAGACTTTTGTCCAGCTCCGGTGTGGCGGTGACAAGCTTCGGATTTTTGGCAAGAACCTTTTTGCACACAGAAAGATCTTCCTTACGGGCATTATCAATCTGCTGGAATAATGATTCCACACCGTCATCACATCCGGTGTTGTAAGCAACAAGTGCTTCATAGTAGGCGGCTCCGTCTTTATAACCGCAGAGTCCCCAGTCATTGCGTCCAAGCCCGATCATCTGTGTAAGTCCCTGAACCATTTTTTTGTAGGCAGGGATTACGTGTTCGGCAATCACTGTCTGGTTGCGTGCAATATAATCTGTCTTTTCAGAATCTGTAAGTTCACTATATGCATCAAGGCGGTTGGCAAAAGTCTGAACCAGAAAATTATCATCCGGATGTTCCGTAAAAACTTCACAGCCGTCCAAAACTTTCATACAGCATCGGTCGGACATAAAAAGACCTTTATCCGCTTTTACTTTTTCGTATTCCAGAATACCAGAAAAATAGCTGTCCATCTGGGAAAGCAGAATCAGATAGTCTTCAATATCCTGTTTGGAATTAAACTGGTACTCTGCCAGAAGAACAGGAAGCTGGGATGTGACGCCGCCAGAAGGCGACAGCACTTCATCATAATACGGAAATTCCGTAAGGGCAAGCTGTCTTGTTATGTAATCGTCCAGTAAATCATAGGTAAGTTTTTCATCACTTTTTAAAGTACGGCGCGAATATTTTTTAAGTTGCTTTTGTAAACTGGTAAGTTCCTGTTTTGTATTTTTGGGGGAATTTTCTGACATGCTGCCAAGTGATACATCATACGAACTGATGCCCATGGAAGAGGGATCTTTTAGCGTAAAATGCAGATTCATGGTATTGGCAGTAATTTCGTCCTGAAACAGTGTTGTACAAAAATCGCTGAAGCTGACTTTATTGCCTGGAAACAAGCCGGGAATATTCTGACAGAGTATAAGCAGTACAACAATTAAGAGTGCAGAAAAAAGAATCCGGTATTTTTTAAGAAAAGATTTCATATGCTAAAGCTCCTGGGAGAATTATTATATTCTATTCCGTGTGAAATAAAACTATAACTCTCTCAGGAAGAGGAAATATTTTTCCGGTTGCGCAAGCCCAGGATACTCAGCGTAGCCACCGCTACGCCGTCGAAAATCCGCCTTGCATACAAACAAATATTCTGCGCTGTTTTACCAGAAGTCAATGAGACAGCACACTAGCCCCGGAAATCAAATCCTTGTCCGACCATTTTTTCCTGCTCAGTCCAGATGTTATCACTCATGTTAGCATACATTACATCATCAATTTTGCGGAGCAGTTCGTCAATGGAAGATGCAGTTACTGTGATTGTATCCTCATCTTCGGCGGCTTCTGCTTTCCGTTTCTCTGCAAGCTGGTCTGCCCGTTTGTCCTCGGCGGCCTTTTTTGCATCTTTCTTTGCAGCGGCCTTTTTATCGACCGTCTTTTTGTCACGCATTTGTTCAATTCGTTTTCTCTGTGCAGTAAAAGATTTGTCCATTACTGCAAAAAAGGATGCTTTTCCGCCGTCATTTACCTGCATACCAAATGTTTTTACATTTTTTGACTGCAGGCTGGAAGCAAGCTGCGGCATACGGACAGCGGCATTGCTTATAATGCCTTCGTACTGTTTCCGGTAATTTTCGTCCTCTGCCATGCGTTCAATCTTTTCCTCATCAATCAAAACAACCATCCGGTTGGCATTTGCATAGCGTCCGGCCTGCGCCTTTGCAGTTTCTTTCATGTCGCTGCTGACAAGAATAAAATCCATATTGCCATACTGCTTCCTGAGCTTGTCATAGTACTTTGCAGCCTTTTCACTTAATTTTGGTTCTCCGATTGTTCGTCCGCTGACAGCGGTTTTTTTAACGTCCTGCGTGTCTTTTGTCTGTGCCTTTTTGGCATTTTCCACAGCTTCATAGGCTGCTGTGGTGTTTTCAACTTGTGATACTGTACCCATATTTTTTCCTCCCTGAAAATTTGCAATCCGTTTAAATGTTATACAGCTCTTACATATTCCGTCTGTATATTATATCGGAAGAAAAATCCAATTATTTAGGATAGGATTTAAAAGAATACTGCACGGACACAGGTTAAAAATAATTATTTTCCAGTATAAATAAACGGACTGATTGCCCCGGCGAGCTGTGCAACCGGCATACTTTGCAACCAGATACGCCCCGGTCCGGTAATAACGGTATTGAACATTCCCTCACCGCCGAAAAGCATGTTTTTAACGCCGGGAACAGTCTGGATGTCAATGGAACAGTTCGCAGTCATGGCAGCAAGATAACCGGTATCTACAATAATCTGCTGTCCGCCGCCGAGTTCATATTCCTTGATATATCCGTCAAACTCAAGAAAAACAATTCCATTTCCGGCAAGCTTCTGCATGATGAAGCCTTCGCCGCCAAACAAACCGCTTGCGAAACGTTTTTGAAAAAATACAGACATTTCGATGCCAGGTGTGGATGCAAGAAATGCGCTCTTCTGTGCAATAATTTCCTGCCCTGGTGTAATGTTGAATGCCCGGATGGAACCCGGAAAGCTGGATGCAAATGCAATCATTCCGTTTCCGCCCATTGAGGTGTAGCGGTTTACAAACATACTTTCACCAGCAAATGCGCGTCCGAACATTTTGCCGATTCCTCCGTTGCTGGTTGTCTCCATTTTCATGTTCGGCGACATCCATGACATTGCGCCCTTTTCCGTAAGCATGGTTTCGCCGTCTTCCAGATTGCAGATGACTGCTGGTAATGGTTCTCCTTCGATTGTGTAATTCATAACTCTCCTCCTCTTAGTTTTATGGTGTAACATAAAACCATTGTACCAGAATTGGCGAAAAAGAAAATACTTTTTATTAAATTTCTTCGTAGCGGACCGGAAATTTGTCTTGGGAACAGACATGTTTTCCGTCGTTTTCACAAACAATATAATCCCCTTCACGGATAAAAGTAAGTCCGCGCCGGCTTCTGACATACGGGCAGACGATAGAGCCGTCCTCCCGGGTAATTTTGATTAGTTTGTCTGTTGCAATGCCTTCGTTTGTAATTACCTGTGAATATAACCGGAAGCCATCTTCCATTTCTTTTCCAACTTCATACTGCGCCGCAGTAACGATAAGTGGAACACGTTTGTATTTTTTCATTGCAGTTTCCTCCTTAATTAATGATAAATGCAACTAGTGTGCTGTACCGTTCATTTTCGGCAGAATAACGCAGGATGAATTTTCAGTCTGCAAGGTGGCGGAGGGAGGCGATGCGGTGGCATCGTTGACCGACAACAACGCGGCAGATGGA
>CAYNOE010000143.1:1229-7660 GCA_964398745.1 uncultured Lachnobacterium sp. | reverse complement strand
ATGTATTCTGGACTTACTCTGGAGCAGGTGTTAGAGTTGGAAAAGGAATTGTAGCCCGTATAGATGTGTGCATATTCGAAATAAGACATAGAGTATGTGAAGAAAAGATATTAAAAAGAATTTACTTGATACGGGCGGATTTCCAGCATATTAATTTAATCGTCCTGATGTTTCCGGGATACCGGATATCCGTTTCCCTGGATATCAGTGGTAATATCGTTGGGATTCTGTTTCCCGGAATGCTTTCTTTTTGCATTAATAATGCCGCTTTCCCATGCTCCTTTTGGGGCAGTGTGAATACTCTTGTCTTTATCAGTTGCCTTCATTGTACCCTCCTTAATTTTTATGTAATTAGTATAACCGGAAAATGCAGTAAATATGTCACTATTCAGCAGAAGGCTGAATAGTGACTGAATCCGGCTATTTAAAGTTTGTCTGCGGCAAAGAGCCGGATTCACTTCTGGCAGAATCTATGCGTTATCACGGACTTTGCAGCGGAGTGCAAAGTTCTGGGATGAACGGTTATGTGAATATAACAATTAAGCGGAATATTCTTGAGAATGGTTTTTTGGTGTGCTATAATTTCAGTACTGTCAGGACATCAGGTCTGGAGGAGTTTATGTAAATGTTATTTTTGATATGGACGGGCTGTTCGGCTTTTGAAAGAGGAGAATTGTAAAATGCGTATGCTGTTTGAAATAGATAAAAAAGATTATGAGCGTAATGGAAGTGTTTTTAATAGGCCTTCTGTAAGGGGGATTATCATTCTTAATGGCAAAATAGCAATGGTTCACAGCAGGAAGTATGATTATTACAAGTTTCCGGGCGGAGGCATAGAGGATAATGAAAGTAAAGAAGATGCCTTAATAAGGGAAGTTCGGGAAGAAACCGGCCTGTGTGTTATCCGGGATTCAATTCGGGAATACGGGAAAGTCCACCGGATTCAGAAGGGAACAAAAGAAAATATATTTATTCAGGACAATTATTATTACTTATGTAGTGTGAAAGATGAAATAGGGCAGCAGAACCTTGATGATTATGAGGCAGATGAGGGTTTTACACTTGAGTTAATGAATCCGGAATATGCAATAGATGTAAACCGGAAAAATTCACTGGTAGATGATTTTGAACGGGTAATGCTGGAAAGGGAAGCAAGGGTTTTGGAGTTACTGATACAGGAAGGGTATTTCCATGTCCGGTGATTTGCTTTTGATAAATTTAAATGTAAGGGATATATAATATGGAAGAAAAGAAACAGGGAATGCTCTATCTGTGTGCCACACCAATCGGAAATCTGGAAGATATCACCCTGCGGGTACTCCGCGTATTAAAAGAAGCAGACCTGATTGCGGCAGAAGATACCCGTAACTCCATCCGGCTCTTAAACCACTTTGAAATTAAGACGCCTTTGACGAGTTACCACGAGTACAATAAAATAGATAAGGCATACCAGCTTGTGGGAAAAATGCGGCAGGGGCAGAACATTGCGTTGATAACAGACGCCGGAACACCGGGTATCTCCGATCCGGGAGAGGAAATTGTCCGTATCTGTTATGAGGAAGGAATTGAAGTGACATCCCTGCCGGGAGCGGCGGCGTGCGTCACGGCGCTTACCATGTCGGGACTGCCGACACGCAGGTTTGCGTTTGAGGCATTTCTTCCAAAAGAGAAAAAAGAACGTCAGGCAGTACTGGCAGAGCTGGTTCAGGAGACACGGACTATTATTATATATGAAGCACCGCATCATCTGGTAAAAACGCTGGGCGAACTGTGCAGCGTACTGGGAGAGGAGCGGAGGCTTACCATCTGCCGGGAGCTTACCAAAAAACATGAGGAAAAAATGCAGACGACGTTTGCTGACAGCCTGCTTTATTATGAAACAAACAGTCCCCGCGGGGAATATGTACTTATTATAGAAGGGAAATCCCGCAGGGAGATTGAAAAAGAGCAGCAGTCCTCATGGGAGACCATGAGCATTGAGGAACATATGGAGTATTACGAATCACAGAAAATCCCGCATAAGGAGGCCATGAAACTGGTTGCAAAAGACCGTGGAGTTGGAAAACGTGAGGTTTACCAGTGCCTGTTGGAGGGAAAAGGAAACCAAATGGAAGAGGAGAAGATTAATGGAATTTAAGAAACCGGAAATTGAAGTGGCAGTTGAAAATGGAGACCTTGAACTGGTAAAAAAACTTGCCGTGGGACAGGATATTGTGGAATTAGACAGAATGCACCGGCTGCTTGAGTGGGCTGTAATATACGGACAGAAAGATATTGCACAGTATTTGCTGGATGGCGGGGTGGATATCAATACTGTATACATAGATACGAATGTGCTGGAGGCAGCGGCGGGCAGGGAAGATGATGAAATGATTTGTTTTCTGCTGGAACGGGGCATAGAAATTATGTGTACAGCAGATGACAGAAATCCGGCATCAAGGGCATTGGCAAATAACCGGTTAGAAAATTTTAAACTTATGCTCGAAAAAGAGAAGGAAATCCTTAGTCCTGAGGAATATGACAGGCTTATTGAGTATTATAAGGATTGTGTGATGTCCTATGGTTACGCCACAGGTATTATGGAATATCTTGGTGTTAATTCAGATACGGAAAAGGGAAAAGCACCAACAAAAGAGGACCGGAAAAACCTGGTTTCCTATTTGAAAACCGGTATCCAGTCGGCGGCCAGGGATGCAGCCAAAACATATGCAGATGAGGAAATTTATATTTTTTCCATCCAGGCGGATGATGTTATGTCGTATGTCACTGTGTATGTAAATACAGAGGAGAGCTTTAAAGCTGCGATGGAGGAGGATGACGAAAATCCGGAAGAAGATAAATTTTATTACCGGTACTGCGAGGATGAGTGGGATATTGTGGAGGATAACAAGGGTTATTTTAAACAGGCAGTTGATTATGTGAAAAAAGAGAATCTGTATGTGGACGATGCACTGGAATGGGATTATATGATTCTGGATGCACTGCGTCAGATCCGGAAGGAAGGATATATGGAAACACTGTTTAAAAATCCGGTAATACTGACCATTTACATGCACGACCACTGCGATGGGGAAGAACTGATAGAAGCGTTTGGGCAGATAAATAACGAAAGTGTAAGTAAAGAATATGCAGAGCATATAGAGGACTTTTTTTAAAGAGTGTATTTGCGTGAAACAAGCAGTTCCTCCAAATATGTACTTAATAGAAAAAAGGAAAATACGGCAGAATGATAATAGGAATTGATTTAGGAACGACAAACAGCCTTGCCTGTGTTTACAGAGATAAAAAGACAGAGCTTATACCGAACAGTCTTGGGGAATACCTTACGCCAAGTGTTGTAAGCCTTGACGAAAATGGCGAAATTATCACCGGCGCGGTTGCGAGGGAACGGCTGGTGACAAATCCGGCAGATACGGTGGCGTCATTCAAACGCTTTATGGGCAGCAAAAAAATCTTCCGGCTGGCAAAGAAGAATTTTACCCCGCAGGAACTTTCTGCCTTTATCCTGCGCCAGTTAAAGCAGGATGCCGAACAGTATCTTGGTGAAGAGATTACAGAAGCGGTCATTAGTGTGCCTGCATATTTTAATAATAACCAGCGTGCTGCAACACTGGAGGCAGGTCGGATAGCGGGACTGCATGTGGAGCGTCTTGTAAATGAACCGTCTGCAGCTGCGCTTGCCAGTTATATGATAAGTGGGGCAGACGAGCAGAGCTGTCTGGTGTTTGACTTTGGCGGCGGAACGCTGGATGTATCCGTTGTTGACTGCTTTGATGATGTGATAGAAATTGTGGCTGTCAGTGGAGATAATCATCTGGGCGGCAACGATTTCGATACAAAAATTGCAGAGTTTTTCTGTAAAAGCCACGATATCAGCATGGATACGCTTAGTCCTGAAAAAAGGGCAACTTTGCTGCGCCTTGCTGAAAAGGCAAAAAAAGAACTTACAGAAAAAGAAGCCGCATTGCTGCAGATGGATATCGAAAACGAAACCATGGCTGTCATATTAAATAACGAAATTCTTATTGAGTGCTGTGCGGACTTGTTTGAACGGATTGCAGGTGCGGTAAAACATGCGCTCAGGGACAGTGGTTACAGCATAGAGGATATTGACAATGTTGTCCTTGCAGGCGGTTCAGGCAAAATGCCAGTGGTATCTTATTTTTTACAAAATCTGCTGGGCAAGAATCCGGTAATGATTGGTTTGCCGGATGAAGTAATTGCACGGGGTGCTGGTATTTATGCCGGAATAAAGGCAAGGAATGCGGAAATAAAAGATATGCTTCTTACAGATATATGTCCCTTTACGCTTGGTATTGGAGTGCACAACCCCAATAATCCGGAAAAGCACAGCATGTCGCCGATTATTGAGAGGAACAGCGTACTGCCCGTATCAAGAACTGAGCATTATACGAATGCCGGCGACAGACAGAGCCGGATTGAGATTGTTGTTTACCAGGGCGAGTCTTTCGACTGTTCGGACAATTTATGCCTTGGAAAAATAAAAATTGATATTGAAAAATCAAGGCGGCATGAAGCGTCAATTAGTGTAACATTTTCGTATGACATTAACGGGATTCTTGTTGTGGATGTGGAGGATAATAAAACCTCCAACCGTAAGCAGCAGGTTTTTATGAATGAGGGAATCAATTTATCCGAAGAGGAAATAAAGAAAAAGCGGGAGGAACTTAAAAAATATAAGACAAACGCTAATGGAAACACGAGGGATAAGCTGCTCCTTGCAAGGGGAAACCGCCTTTATCAGGAACTTACGGGTATAAACAGGGAGCGTGTGGCAGCAGCGCTGCAGCAGTTTGAATACGTCCTGTCAGTAAATGACAAACAGGCAGTACATACGCTTCGCAGGCAGCTTAATGAGTTTTTTGACCGTTGCGAGGAATTTCTTGATGGATAATATGTCTGATATCTGGGAAATACTGGGGATAGAGCCGACCTCGGATAAAAAAATCATAAAAAAGGCATATGCAAAAAAGGTAAAAACCTGTCATCCTGAAGAACACCCGGAAGAGTTTAAGCTTCTGTATGATGCATATCAGGCGGCACTTGAGGGTAAAGTAACATTTACAGTATCCGAATTACCAACGGTATCAGAGGAACAGCCGGAAGAAATGACAGATGAAGTTTATGACGCTGATTTTGAAAAATACCAGAAGCTGTTTGACAAAAACAGTGAAAAAAATTTGGAAATTCAGAACAGATACCGGACGCTTTTACATAAATGCTGTGCGAAAAAAAGAAGCAGACGGGACATAAAAGAACTGGTTTTATTTCTTCGCGGCAGCGAAATTCTTACCATTAAGGATTTGGAAGATACTCTTATAATGACGGTAGAGCAGATAGCAGCAGCTTCCGGCCATGTTCCAAAGAAAATAATCAGAATATTGTGGGATTTTTACGGCTTTGGGAAAAAGGACATAACTGGTGATTTGGGGAAACCTGCCTGCAGATGGTTATACCATGCTCTGGAAAAAGAGCATAAACAGAGGAAAGAAAAGCAAAGAGAAAATATACATGGCATAATTTTTTCTTTTTTCCTTTTTGTTTTTGTTATGATAGCAACTTATGCTTTTCTTCTATAACACCAAGTTATCAGGAACAGAAATTTGCGCAGGTTAGAAACATACTGGAAAATAAATATCCCGAATTTAAACTTTCAAACTGGGCATATACACAGGGGACGGATGAAGATACAAACCATTATACATATACAGTAGGTGTCATCTTAAAGGGTGAAACAGATCTCCGGTTTTTTACCGCGAAGGCTGAGGAAACAAGAGAAGATGAGTTGCCGGAAACGATTTTATGAGAGTTTGCAGAGTTACAGGACATGGAGGGGATGTCATCAGAAAACAGATGATGGAAATTATGAAACATGACGGAGAACCATAATAACGCCCTATTGATTTACTGGGGAAGTTATGGTATGGTTTTTGGTAAATCAGATTCAGGAAAAGGAGAGAAAACAATGAAATTTGAACAACTGCAAAAAGACATGGTGTCAGCAATGAAAGCAAGGGACAAAGTACGCAAGGATGCAATTTCCGCACTGGTATCTGCGGCGAAAAAAGTTGCAATCGACAGCGGATGCCGCGACAACATTACAGAGGAAATCGTAAACAGCGTTATCTTAAAGGAAATCAAGTCCGTAAAGGAACAGATTGAAACCTGTCCGGATTCCAGGGAGGATTTAAAGCAGGAATACCAGGCAAGATATGACATTTTCCAGGAATATGCTCCGAAAATGATGTCCGCAGAAGAAATTGAAGCGTTTATTACAGAAAAATTCGCAGACATTGTTGCCCAGAAGAATAAAGGTATGATTATGAAAAACGTGATGCCGGAATTAAAAGGAAAAGCAGACGGCAGCGTCATCAACCAGGTTGTGGCAAAACTCTGCCAGTAATAACAAG
>CAYNOE010000143.1:0-1129 GCA_964398745.1 uncultured Lachnobacterium sp. | reverse complement strand
CTGTTTAACAGTACATATACCGTATCGGCATCCGAACCGGCGGAATCTGTACATGCCATTGTTCCAAAAACCAGCAAGGCATCGTCCAAATCCATAAAACTGTCGTGGACATCAGCGGATGATGCTTCCGTAAAATACTATTATGTTATGAGGCGTGGCACAAAAGACAGCAAAGGAACAGGAACATGGAAAACCCTTGCAAAGATAAAGTCAGACGGTAAGGCCGGGGGGCCGGCAAATACATATACGGACAAGCTGAAATCGTCCGCACCCCAGCAGTTTGAGTACAAAATCTGCACAGCGGATGCAGCAGTTGATACACGAGGGCAGGCATACAGGGATGAGACGGACAAATACGCAGTCCTTGGTACAAATATAAAAGTCTGTATTGATCCGGGGCATTATGGTACCCGAAACAATAACTACGACCAGAAAGGCAAAAACGGGGAGTATCCTTATTCGGAAGCCCAGTTTGCCCTGAAAATCGGAAAAGCACTGCAGGAGGAACTGAAACACACATATGGGATTGACAGCTATATGACCAGAACGACCAGCAGGATTTCCCTGACATATAATGGGAAAACCTATACAAACGAGAAGCTGGACCAGGGAAATATCTCCGTTCGCGGGTATAAGGCAAAAACAAAAGAGTGTGATTTTTTCATTTCGCTTCATACCAATGCAACAGGCCGGAAGAAAAATCCATGGAACCAGCCCAAAAGCCTGAACAAAGTCTACATATTTGTCAACAGCACCGCACATAACAGCAGCAGGGGAATGAAGATTGCAAACAGCATAGGCGCCGAGCTGACTGCTTATAATCAGGCAAGCGGTATCCAGAGCGCCGGATTTGAAGCAAGAAGCAGGAAAAAAGCCGCAGGTTTTACAAACCTGAAAAATGATTCCTATAATGAAAACGGAACAGTTATGTACCGAAAGGGCAGTTCGGGCAGTGACTACTACGGTGTACTCCGGGGAGCCAGTGCAAAAGGCGTGGAAGGAATGATAGTGGAGCACGCTTATCATGTCACGGGCATTATGCGGGAAAAGGCAGATGTTTCATCCGACCTTTATCAAAACTGGGCAGCCTGTGATGCTTACGGCATTGCAAAGGGATTTGGATTTATCA
>CAYNOE010000142.1:0-7668 GCA_964398745.1 uncultured Lachnobacterium sp. | reverse complement strand
ATCGTGGGAACACGACGTACGAAGGAGAAAAAAGGACGCAGAGGTACAATGATGCGGTGTATTTGTTTGACGGAGAGGTATCGTCTGATTTTTTAAAGAGAGAGGAACTTGGATATTTAAAAGAGATATTCCGGGATCCGCCGGAAAATTACAAAATACTGGTATACAAGGGGGATGATGCCGGTGGGCAGCACTGTGTTCTGGAAGGGACATTCTGTAATGATGAAACAAACGAAATCGTGATTTTCAGGTTTGCAGATGCTTTTCGGGAAAGCAGGGGATAACCGGATTCAGGCTGTTGTGATCTTTGCGGTTATCTTTCCGGTGCCGGGGAAGAAGAGAATTTTATAAAAGAGAAATTTTGATTTGAGGGACATTCAGGTCCCTCATTTTGTATGCAAAATTTGCATATCGCCCCGAATCGTTGCTGTGAGCGTTGTCGTGAATAGTAACGAACTGTTACATATCCTGCTATATTTTTAAATACAATGTTGACAAACGCGGTTTTTCATGTTATATTTACTACGTCAAACGTAGTACGTCAGACGTAACAACGCCAGACAAGGTACGACAGACGTAGGAACAAGCGGGGAAGATCATAAATTGCCGGCCGCCGGGTGAACAGTAACACACATAACAGCATCAGGGAAATCCGGGCTGTTAGAAAAAAGAAGGAGGGCGTATCAGATGAGTATCAGCAGTGATGTGATCCGGGGATACAACGATACCATGATTCTTTACCTTCTGTGGGAGAAGCCATCTTATGGTTACGAGATTTCCAGACAGATTAAGCTAATGTCAAATGAGAAATATATCATAAAAGAGACCACGCTTTATTCTGCATTTACCCGCATGGAGAAGAATGGATATATTGCATCCTATCCGGGGCAAAGCAGTGAGACTGGAAAAAAGCGTACCTATTACCGGATTACGGACAGAGGGCGCGCGTATTACAGGGAAAAATGTGATGAATGGAATCTCACGCAGGAAGTAGTTGGAAAATTTATTATGAAAGGGGAAAGAATGAATGGAGACAATTAAAAATTTATTATGGCTGATGTGAAAGAAAGGGGAAATGAGTAATGGAAACGATCAGGAATTATCTGGAAACAATGTTTGTGAATCTTCCAAACACACCGGAAATCTATAAGGCGAAAAATGAGCTCTGGCAGATGATGGAGGATAAATACACCGAACTGAAAGAGGATGGAAAATCCGAAAATGAAGCTGTCGGGACGGTAATTGCAGAGTTTGGAAATCTTGACGAGCTTGCGAAAGACCTGGGAATAGCCAGATTTGTACAGGCAAATCCGCAGATGCCGGAGGGCAAACCATTTTCCATGGAAAATGTAAAGGCATTTCTGGCAGATTCCGCAAGAAATGCATATCTGACCGCACTTGGTATATTGTTTTGTATCATCTCTGTCTGTGGACCGATTTTTTTTGATGCGGCAGCATCTGTTTTTCCGGGAAAAGAAAGATTTTTTGACACGCTTGGAGGCTGCAGCCTGTTTTTAATTGTTGCAGTGGGAGTCGGGATTATCGTATACGCAGGCGTCAGCTACAGCAAATGGAAAAACATCAGCCAGGAGCATTATATTACTGATTTTGCTACAACAGAGTATATCCACAGCGAGATGGAGCGGTACAAGGGCACACATGCCATGCTTCTGACCGTCGGGATTGTACTTTGCATTATAAGCGTCCTGCCGCCGATTATTCTGGATTCATTTGCGGATTACAGTGGCTTCTGGAATAACTGTTCCGGCGCCTTTTTGTTTTGCTTCGTGGCAATCGGCGTATTCTTTATCGTCATGACATCCATGAAGCTTGGCAGCTACAACACCCTGCTGCGCTTAAACCAGAGGGACACGGTCGGCGGAAATTATGTGCCGAACCAGCAGAACAAACCGCAGTATATTAACGAACAGGTAGCGGCTGTAATGTCTGTATTCTGGCCGACCGCGACATGTCTGTATTTAATCTGGAGTTTTTTGAGCATGGAATGGTGGAAAACATGGATTATCTGGCCGGTTGCCGGAATTATCCATGCACTGGTGGACAGTACACTTAAGAAGCAGTAAAAGAAACAGGGGAAGGGAATCTTGTGATGAACAGTAAAGTATTATCGCTAAACCGCAACCAGTTAAAATATCTGGTCATCATTGCCATGCTGATCGACCATATTGCGTGGGCTTTTGTGCCGACGCAGTCAGCACTGGGACAGATTATGCATATAATCGGGCGGCTGACCGGACCGACCATGGCGTTTTTCCTTGTGGAGGGCTATGTGCATACGCACGATTTAAAAAAATATATGAAGCGTATGTTCTGGTTTGCGCTTATATCGTGGGCACCGTTTGTGTATTTTGAATTCGGACTCTGGCCCGTTATGTTAAGTCAGGGGCAGGGCGGCCTGGAATACGGCATGAATTTCTATCTTGCCCCGTTTGGGAAAACGCTGACAATTGTGCCGCAGTTTGGAGTAATCTATACCTTGTTTCTTGCATTAATTGCGCTCTGGATATTTGACAAAGCGCCATGGAACGGCTTGTGCAAGGGAGCTGCGATTACAGTTTTATGTCTGCTGTCGCTGTATGGTGACTGGCCGGTCTGCGATATTTTATTTGCTTTGATATTTTTTAAATACCGTAACGAGCCGAAGAAGAAATGGATTATTTTTCCCATTGCGGGAGTTGTGCTGCTCTGGCTTCTGATGGGAGGGACGTTTAGTCCTGCTAATGCGTTCCAGCTGGGGATTCTGCTGGTTCCAATTATAATTTGTTTGTTCTACAACGGGGAGAGCGGAAGCAAAAAAGCTTTCCACAAATGGTTTTTCTATATTTTTTATCCGCTGCACCTTCTGGTTCTCGGATTTATCAAATGGGCGCTTTAAAAACAGGTTAGTCAGGGAGGAAGAAAATGAAAAAGAATGTATATTTGACAGTACTTGTAATTATAACGGTTCTCTGTGTAATCGGGGGAACCTGCTATCATGTGTTGGACTGGGGATTTTCTTTTATTGGAAACCTGATTCCGTTTCTGGAAACAGAAGAAAAAAAAGATCCGGGTCCGGTACAGGAATCCGGTGAAGTTAAGCTGGATGATTTTACTGCCATTGATGCAGACGTCAGTGTGATGAATCTGGATATAGTTGTATCCGACCACTATTCCATTTCCTGCTCCGCAAACAGGCGGCTTGTGCCGGAGTATGAGGTTAAGGGGGAAACGCTTGTCATAAAGCAGGGGACGAAAGGAATGAAATGGTGGGGGAACAAAAAATGCGACGTGACCATCACTGTACCGGAAACGGGACAGTTCACAAAAATCAGGCTGGATGCTTCCGTAGGGGATATAGATTTGAAAGGAATTTCAGGCTCTGAGCTTGAAATTGATACCAGTGTGGGGGATATTATGGTTGACGGCTGTGCTTTTCAGACCGTAACACTGGATGCAAGCACCGGGGATGTGGATTTTAAGGACACAGCTTTTGACAAAATGGAAATAGACACTTCGGTTGGGGATGTTGACGTGAGTTCCCCGGCGGACCTGTCAGGCTATGATGTTGAGCTGGATACCAGTACCGGGGAAGTGACGGTAAACGGCGTTAGTCACAAGAGGGATTATTCACATGACGGCACTGAACGCGGAAAAGAACTTACAATTGATAGCAGCATTGGGGATATTGAACTGAATTATTAGAATGATAAGAAAAACCGGCGGGGAAAACCAGCCGGTTTTCTTATGAAAAATTTGTAAAAACCAGCCGTTTTTCTGTTGTGTTTTTAGACTGTGGCTAGTATAATTCCCTATAGGAAAAAGAGAGAAAGAAGGTTGGTAAAGTGAGTAAACAGGCAGAAGAAGAAAGCAGCGTAATGCTGAAGGCAGCGACGTTTATTGTGGATAAACGCAACCTGTTTTTTCTGTTATTTGCCCTGATGATTGTATTTTCAGTGATTGCAATGAACTGGGTAAAGGTGGAAAATGCATTGTCCGCATATCTTCCGGACACGACGGAAACCAGCCGTGGGCTGGAACGTATGGATAAGGAATTTATTACATACGGAACAGCCTCCGTTATGGTGTCCAATATCAATTATGACGACGCGAAGGAAATCGCGGATGAAATCGAAGCCAGAAAAGATGTTTCCATGCTGACGTTTGACAACCAGAAGGAGCATTATAATAATTTTTCTGCGCTCTTTGATATTACATTTGCATATCCCGAGGATGATGACCGGTGCTTAAAAGCGCTGGATGAAATCAAACAGCGCCTGAAAGAGTATGATTTATATGTTTCCACCAGTCTTGGAAACCAGCAGGCCGAACAGATTGAAAGCGAGATGCAGATAGTCAGCCTTCTGGTCGCCATTATTGTTGTGTCAGTTTTAATCCTGACCTCACAGACTTATGCGGAAGTACCGGTACTTCTGCTTACTTTTGTTGCTGCGGCGCTTATTACGAAAGGCACCAATTACCTGCTTGGAACTATTTCCTTTGTTTCCAATTCAGTGACCGTTGTGCTGCAGCTTGCCCTTTCAATTGACTATGCGGTTATTTTCTGTAACCGCTATAAAGAGGAACACACGAGATACGATATCCGTGAAGCAGACATAATCGCATTAAGTAAGGCAATCCCGGAAATCTGTTCCAGTTCGCTTACCACAGTGGGCGGACTTGTCGCCATGATGTTTATGCAGTTTGGAATCGGGCGGGATATGGCAATCTGCCTGATTAAAGCGATTGTTTTAAGTCTGATGGCAGTATTTTTACTGATGCCGGGGCTTCTTATGCTGTTTGGAAACCTGATGGATAAGACCGTACATAAAAATTTTGTTCCAAAAATTCCGTTTGTCGGCAAATTTGCCTATAAAACAAAATACATCATTCCGCCGCTTTTTCTGGTGCTGATTGTTGTGGCGTATTTCGTACAGACAAATTGTCCGTTCGTGTACGGTTACAGCCTTTTAAAGACGCCGGTGCAGAACGAGTCGCAGATTGCTGACCAGATGATTACGGAAAGCTTTGGGGACAGCAATATGGTGGCGCTTGTTGTCCCGGAGGGAGATTACACGAAGGAATCCAGGCTTTTAAAACAGCTGGATGCCTGCCCGGAGGTTGACCATACCATGGGACTTGCCAATACAGAGGCGATGGACGGGTATATGCTTACGGATAAGCTCAACACAAGGGAATTTTCAGAGCTTCTGGAACTGGATTATGAAGTGGCGGAGCTTTTGTATACCGCATATGCGGTCAATGATGAAAATTATGCCAAAATCATCAACGGTTTTTCACATTACAGCGTGCCGCTTATCGATATGCTTAATTTTGTTTATGACGAGGTGGAGGAAGGTTATGTAACGCTCGATGATGAGATGATGGGCACTTTAACCGCAGCCCATGACAAGATGAAGCTTGCGACTGACCAGCTTCAGGGAGAAAAATACAGCCGTATGCTTGTATACTTAAACCTTCCGGAAGAAGGGGAGGAAACCTTTGCATTCATTGATAAAATACATGAAATGGCGGAGGAATACTATAATCCGAAAAAAATCCTTGTCGTGGGAGAGCCTACGAGCCAGTATGACCTTTATGATACATTTCAGGTGGACAATAAAGTTGTAAACGTGGTATCAATTCTTGCCGTGCTTGCCGTTCTTTTGTTTACCTTTAAGTCCGCGGGAATGCCGGTACTGTTGATTCTGGTTATCCAGGGAGCCATCTGGATTAACTTCGCGTTTCCCGCGATGGCGCACAGCAATCTGTTTTTTATGAGTTATCTGATTGTAAGCTCCATCCAGATGGGTGCGAATATTGACTATGCGATTGTTATTTCCGGCCGGTTTATGGAAATCAAGGATGAAATGCCGAAAAAACAGGCAATTATTGAAACCATGAACTTTGCCTTCCCTACCATTATTACTTCCGGTTCCATGATGGCGCTTGCGGGAATCCTGATCGGGCAGATGTCATCAGACGGTGCAATCTGCGGAATCGGACAGTGCCTTGGCAGGGGAACAATTATTTCCATTATTATTGTTATGTTTATCCTGCCGCAGATTCTGCTTCTGGGGGAGAGGATTATCGAAAGGACGTCCTTTACCATGTCAAATCCAATCCAGCTCCAGAGGGAAAACGGACTTGTCCGTGTGGATGGGCGTATCAATGGCCAGGTAAACGGTATTGTAATCGGTGAGTTCCATGGTGTGGTACGGGGCGATGTCAATGCCGTCATGCTGACCGGAAGCATGGATGCAAAAAAGGCACAGAAAATGATTGAGCATGCGGTACAAGAATCAGAAAGGCAGAAGGAAGAAGAACTGGAAAATGAGATTATTTTAGATGAGAAAGGGGATGTGCAGAATGAAAAATAAAGTTTTGATGCGCTGCATGGCAGGTATTCTTTCGGTTATATTTCTCTTTTCCGGCATTTCGGCGGATCTGGTATATGCAAAAAAGACCGGGAAAGACAGGGAAAGCATAGAGATTTCTTCGGCGGAGGAGTTTCTGGCGTTTGCAGTCAACTGCCACTCGGATAAGTGGTCAAAGGGAAAAACAGTAAACCTTACCGGGGATATTGACCTTACCGGTACGGAATTTGAGATGATTCCGGTGTTTGCGGGCACCTTTGACGGAAACGGAAATACCATCCGGGGACTCAGGTACAGTGAAGGAAAATATGTGGCGGGACTGTTCCGGTATATTACAGAAGACGCAACAGTAAAAAACCTGACGCTTGAGGCAAAAATCACAAGCACGGACGAGCAGCAGTGTGTCGGCGGAATCTGCGGAGAAAACTCCGGGATGATTGAAAACTGCAAATTTTACGGCAGTGTGGAAGGCAGATCGGAAACAGGTGGAATCGCAGGTTCCAATACTGCAAAGGGTACAATCAGAAAATGTGAGAGCAAAGGCGTGGTTACCGGAATGTACGATACCGGCGGCATTGTCGGGAAAAACCACGGGCTGGTAACCCGCTGTACAAACCGCGCAGGCGTTAATAACAGCAAGGAATGGATAAAGCAGGAGGATGAGAGCGGGCTGGACTGGTTAAAAACCATCCAGAATGAGGAAGAAAGCATAAGTCTCCAGAGCGGCGTGGACACCGGTGGAATTGCAGGGTATTCGGACGGGGCTGTCAGCTTCTGCAAAAACAAGGCGGTCATCGGTTACGAACATACAGGATATAACATCGGCGGGATTGCAGGACGCCAGGCGGGGCTTCTGTCGCTTTGTGAAAATTCCGGCGAGGTATACGGGCGCAAGGATGTAGGCGGTATTGTCGGACAGATGGAGCCGTATATCAAAATGAACGAGGTGGATTCGGTTGAGGAAGAGGTCAAAAAACTGCATGATTTGATCAGCCGCCTGCTGGACGATGTTGATGCTTCCAAAAATACGGTAAGCGGGGACTTTAAAGCACTGAAGAATTCTGCGGACGCCGCACTGGACACAAGCCACACTATCGCGGGACAGGTGACGGATTTTGTGGATGATAATGTGAATGCGGTCAACGAGCTGGCGGACAGGATAAAATATGTGATAGATGCGCTTCCGGAGATTCAGAAGAACGTTACGGATGCAGTGTCAGTTATGTCCGTCATCAACAAAGACCTCAAAAAAATAAATAATACAGATAATCTAATCAAAAAGGGCAGTCCTTTA
>CAYNOE010000141.1:0-7680 GCA_964398745.1 uncultured Lachnobacterium sp. | reverse complement strand
TTACAAATTTCAGGAAAAGATTTTTTAAAACCCTCCGCCAATAGTTCTATCTGTTGGCGAAGGATTTCTGTTTTTCTTTGGAATCTATTGTTTTTGTCCATCTTGTTCGCCTCCCTCTTCGCTTTTAATGCTTATAAACTGCTCTGCAAAAGTTAATCTCCTCTTTCCATTAAGAGCGAGAATTAAATTAGATAACAGAATTCAAATGGATTTTGTGTTATAAAGATGCTGATAGAATTAGTGGAGGTGAGGTTATGCAATGTATTTTGAAGAAGAGTTAAATAGTATCATAATACAAGTAATCCGCCCATTCCTGAATACCTATTGAACATAGCATTTTGTCCATTTCGTTCTCTGCAGTTTTTTGTTTCAGTTTATCCATTTTCCGGAAAAACCCTTCGATTTCCTGGTCGATATTTGAAATACGTTTTTTCATTTTAATAGTTTCCAGAAAAGAAGGGGATTCATAAACCTCTGCACCCTCTAGGTAAAAATAATCATGGCTGCGGTTTTTTTCCAGAAATGACCTGGTTTCTTCTGTAATTTTATCAAACTTTTTTCCGTCAAAATAGTTTCTTTTCTTTAGCTCGTCCAGAAAGGCATACAGTTTTTCCACACCCATGTCGTAATCTCCCCGGATGGCAATGCAAAACGGGCTTAGGAAAACTTTTGAGTGTATCCTTCTGGTTTTCTGGCTGACAAGGATTTCATATGCAAGGGGAATTTCGTAGCTGTATTCTGAAATTCCGGTCATTTTTTTACCTTTCCGGGCATATAACATGGCTCTGTTTGACATTTGGTTCTCCTTATTGGTTTATTTATATTTCAAATATTTCTAAAAAGGATGATCTAATCCCACCAGAAATACCACACCTTAGAATTTTTAAGACCCGCCGAAAGCTCGGATAATTTGCCGGTTCGGGTACCCTGGTCGATGCGGTCCACGCAAAATGCATAATGTTCCTTAGCGACTTCCAGGCTGTCTGCATTGTTTAACTTCTTCGGGGCATAAAACTCCATGACATCATGGGTAAAAACGGCTGGTATTGCGCCATAGGCCTCAAACCAGTATTTGCAGACCGCAATCATTTCCTCTGGAGACGGGCACTCATTCCACCCGCCCATAGGAAGCCAGGCAATCATCTCCCATGGATATTTCGCAGGAATTTTTAAAAGCAGGGTATCGTCCTCAAGTTCATGGTCATCAAAGGAAATATAGCCGCTAAAATGCAGCAGGGTGTCCCCTTCTGTTTCATTTCCGATAAAATCTTCCAGACCTTCGTCAAAATCTTCAGAGTAATCCTCCAGATAGTCATTGAATCTTTCCTGCAAAAGTTCCTTTCCGTTGTCACCGCATTCAGCAATCAGCTTTTCTTTGTCGTAATCATTATCAAAAATATATTCAAACTGTTCCATGACTGTTTCATCTGCCACTAATATTGCAGGATAAAATCCTTTTTTGGCTCCGTCAGTTAATGCGTCATAATATGCAGCTTCCAGCTCGACGGGATTTCCCCCTTTTTCAAATACCTGGTATTCACATGGAAAACCTCATTTTTTATGACCAGAGATTGCCAGCCGGTGGTGAAGCAGAAGTTGAAAAAATGATAAAATCTGATATAATAAAGTTATGAAAAAGAAGAGGAGGTAATTTTATGCCAAACAATGAAAAAGAATATGATGGATATTTGTTTGATCAGTTGACCATATTAGAACGGTTGGAACGAATCGCAAAGAAAACAGGTGATAAAGAAATTATGGACGAAATTGCTATAATCAGGAAAGAAATTGAACGGAAATTGTACCGTCCGGGAAGTAAAAGCGAATAGAGGATATAATTAAGATAACATCAAGGGAATATTACAGACAACAGGGGTAAAGTGAATGGAAATGGTTAATTAGGGGGAGAAAAAATGCATACAAAAAAACGAACGGAATTTATCAAAAGAGCTGGTATATTTGCACTGGCAGCAGTACTGCTGTCCGGTACTCCGGTGTCCGCAGCAACGACAGCCGGAAAGCCTGCCCTGCAGGCAGGGCAGGAAAAAATTCCTGCGGTTCATGGAGCAAAAAAGGATACCATTAAACTGAAAGGAACGAAGGGCAAGAATGCTTCTGAGGTTGCGGCAATTAAGAGGATTTTGGGGCAGCAGAAGGAATTTCTCAGATGGATAGCAGATATGCCGGATGAAGACTACAAATCGATTATGAATTTAAACAGCGAATATTATGGCTGGAATAAAAAGGGGAGATTAACCCGCATTGGAGTGAAAGATACTAACGGCAGCGGTAGTCCATGGTTATATTTTGAGTGAAAGCTTTCCTTAAGGGCATTTCCGGAGCTTCAGGTACTGATAATATATGGGAATGAACTGACTGAACTGGATATCAGTAAAAATAAGAAGCTGACCATTTTGGGCTGTATGTACTGCGGTCTGAAAACCCTTGATGTCAGCAAAAATATAAAGCTGACCGAACTGGAATGCTGTGACAATCCGCTTACCAGGCTGGACGTCAGTAAAAATAAGAAGCTGACTGAACTGGAATGTATGGATTGTGAGCTGAAAACCCTTGATGTTAGCAGAAACACAAAGCTGAAAATACTGCGTTGTGATGAAAATAAGCTAAAAACCCTTGATGTCAGCAGAAACACAAAACTGACAGAGCTTGGGTGTATTGAATGTGGACTGACATCCCTTGATGTCAGCAGTAATACCAGTCTGACAAATTTATACTGTAATATCAACAGCCTGAAAATACTGAATCTTGGTTCAAATACAAAGCTGCAAAGTCTGCGCTGTGATACAAATAAGCTGACCACCCTTGATGTCAGCAAAAATACCGGACTTACAAGCTTACTTTGTGATAAAAATAGTCTGGAATCGCTGGACATCAGCAAAAATACAAAGCTGACAGAGCTAAACTGCGGTAGTAACCAGCTCACTTCTCTGGATACCGGGAACTGTCCGATGTTGAAAACATTTTATTGTTATTACAACCAGCTAACCGAACTGAATATTGAAGGCAACACAGAGCTGACCGAGTTTGGCTGCGGAAAAAACCGGCTTACTGCCCTGGATGTCAGTAAAAACATAAAGCTGCAGTATCTGAGTTGCGTGTATAATAAGCTCACGGAACTGGATATCAGAAACAATACTGAACTAACAGAGCTATTCTGTTGTGACAATGAGCTTACCGCACTTGATATCAGTAATAACGCAAAACTGGAATATCTGGATTGTGCAAATAATAAATTCACAACACTGGATACCAGCGGTTGTCCGGTACTGAGAAAAATAATCTGGGGTAATGGAGACGAAGAGGAAATATTTTATTAATTTTTCTGCCCGGACAGATTTTTCCGGGTAGAAATTCTGGCAGCAGGGGACTGGTGGAAGAAACCATTTCTTTAAAGTAAAAAAAGCTTTTTTACTACAGAATTGATAATGTTTCATCCATAAATATTCTGGATAAAGAAGAGGTGTAAAAGATGGAAAACATAAAAAAGAAAGAAATCAGTAAAAAAGAGTTACTGTCCACATTAAAGAAAATGGTAAAGAATGAGATAAGGATTACATACCATGAGCAGGAAGAGCCGCTTTCTGTCTGCAGCAGTAAAATAGGCGGGAAACCGGCAGTTCCGGCAGATTTTATATGGCCGGAATTTACAGGGGAATCGTATGATGGAATCACTGGAAGCAGACCTTTATCTTTTATGGCGCAGATTAATTTAAAGGAAGCAGCAGCATACGATATCGAAGGGATTCTGCCAGAGAAAGGAATTTTAAGTTTTTTCTATGAGCAGATATCCATGGTAGCAGGATTTAATCCTGAAGACAAAGGCTGCGCGAGGGTGTATTATTTTCCGGATGAAGAGGCTCTGGTTCCTGTGGATTTTCCCGGAGACATGGATAGGGATGTGATTATTCCTGAACTTGCAGTAACATTTGAAAAGCATGCCAGCATACCGGAGTGCTATGATTTCATGGAGTCCCATAATGTAATGGCAGACTGGGATGAGTATGATGAATGCCGTATGGAATGCGGTTATGAAACGGACGATTGGGATATGGAAACAAAACTGCTTGGGTATCCTGATACTATCCAGTCTCCAATGGAAACGGAATGCGAGGCAGTTACAAGGGGCTACAGACTGGGATGCC
Source organism: uncultured Lachnobacterium sp. (assembly GCA_964398745.1). GTDB lineage: Bacteria > Bacillota > Clostridia > Lachnospirales > Lachnospiraceae > Roseburia. The sequence goes on along the minus strand of CAYNOE010000141.1, from coordinate 3,517 downwards.
CGGAAGATTATGCAAAGATTCCAGAACAGGAATGGAAGGATATTAACGAAAAATCAGTGGAATGGATGCTGCTTTTCCAGCTGGGAACGATTGAAACAGAAGATGCAGAGTTTATGTTTGGCGACTGTGGACAATTGTATTTCTGGATAAAACGGCAGGATTTAAAAAATCTTAATTTTGATAATATCTGGCTGGTTATGCAGTGCTGCTGACGGTATAGTTCTGGTATGGAAAAGAGGAACTTTAAGAAATTGTATAGAGGGAGGACTCTTTTGTCCGTTTTTACAGAAGCTGTTGAATGACCAGTATGATGATATGGAAAAATTAATAGACGAGCATACGGCATGGCATTGACTGTGGCAAAGGAAATGGTTAATCAGGGGGGAGAAAAATGCATACAAAAAAACGAACGGAATTTATCAAAAGAGCTGGCACACTCGCACTGGCAGCAGTACTGCTGTCCGGTACTCCGGTGTCCGCAGCAGCGACAGCCGGAAAGCAGGTTCTGCAGGCAGGGCAGAAAGAAGCTTCTGCTGTTTATGGAGCAAAAAAGGATACCATTAAACTGGAAGGAACGAAGGGCAAGAATGCTTCTGAGGTTGCGGCAATTAAGAAGATTTTTGGGCAGCAGAAGGAATTTCTCAGATGGATAGCAGATATGCCGGATGAAGATTACAAGTCGATTATGAATTTAAACAGCGAATACTATGGCTGGAATAAAAAGGGGAGATTAACCCGCATCGGATTGAAAGATAACCGCAGTATAAGTCCGTGGCCATATTTTAAGGGAAAGGTTTCCTTAAGTGCGTTTCCAGAGCTTCGGGTACTGATATTAGGCAGGGGTAAACTGACCAGACTGGACATTAGTAAGAATAAGAAGCTGACCACTCTGGCTTGTGTGGACTGCGGACTGAAAACACTGGATGTCAGCAGAAATAAAAAGCTGAAAGAACTTTATTGCGACAGGAACAGACTGACGGGATTAGACATCAGCAACTGTCCGGCGTTAAAAAAGTTTTACTGTTATTCCAACTTGTTGGATGAACTGGATATCAAAAACAATACCAGACTGACAGAGTTGATTTGTTGGGATAACAAACTAACTGCCCTTGATATCAGTAAAAATGCTAAACTGGAATACCTGGACTGTGAAAATAATAATTTCACAACACTGGATACCAGCGGCTGTCCGAGGCTGGAGACAATAATCTGGAAGGATGAGGACAGGGATTAGAAATCATGAATAAAGAAGCAGAAAATGTACTGAAACTGGATAACCGGAAGAAATATGAATACTTCATACACAAGACAGCCGCTTTTTGGGAAGTATGGTCTTTAAGAGATGAAGGCGGCTGGGCAGAATTAGAACAGGGAGAGCAATCCTTTTTTCCAGTATGGGCAAAAAAAGAATATTCTGACCTGTGTATTTCAGAAGAATGGGAGGGATACCACAGTGAAGCTGTCGATATTGAAGAATTTGCGGAAGAATGGATTCCACGGTTAAAACGGGATAAGGTAAGAATCTCGGTAATGTGGAATCACGGGACTGGAATTGACGTAGACTGGGACGATTTGCAGAACGATACTCAGGAAGAATTAGAAAAATATTGATGGTATTATTTATAAAATAATACCAAATCCGTGGAGGTTTTCATGAAATACCGCGATTTAAATAAACTGCCATACTGTGATTTGAGAATGGGTGTTATATTCTATTTTTTTGAAAGTCCGGCAAAATACAGGAAGGAGATTAAGGGCATATTTGAGGAATATTGTGAACTAACGGAAGACCGCTTCACGTATTATTATAAGAACGAACATGCCGGATTTCAACCAATTAAAAATGATGACAGAAAATATTTTTATAATTTTATAGATAAGAAAGATTTTGAATGGACAGCGCGGATTTTGATGACAAATGCCACAAAAGAACAGATGCAGAGTATAAAAACAGAGATGATACTCGCCAATATCTATCCGGAATATCCCGGACAGATTCCAAACAGGATGTATTTTGAGTTTCTGCCGGAGATAGAATTTGGTAAAGTGCTGCATTTCATAAAGCGCACCTTTCAGAAAATCCCTTGTTATTACTGCTGTGGCAGTCTGGTTGTCGGAAGTAACGACCAGTATATTCACAAAAGTGCTTCGCTGGCGGTACAGTTATTCCGGGAAACGAAATGTCTGTCAGATAAATACTCGGTTTTTATGAATCCGTCACTTGAATTTGAGTTTAAAAACAATAAAATCGGCGGTTCCCATTTTGTTCAGGTTTTGTCACCGGAACTGTGTGGTATCATAGGGTCTGATAAAATCACTGAAATCTGCAGCAAAAATAAAATTCATTATGAAATGGAAGGGGATTATGCAGTAATCGCTATATCCAAAGATCAGTATCCCGCAGGGGATGAAGAGGTACTGGAGCGATATCTGGTATTAAACGAACTGTTCAGGGAAATTATTTTTGAAATGAAAAAACCGCGTTTATACTGGAAAAATGAAGAGTGGGACAGATGGATGAAACGGTTTGACAAGAAAATCCATGACTGATATCATATAAGCGGATATAGATTTAAAGAGATTTGAAAAGAATTCGTAACAGTTCAGCCCAGGACTTTGCACTCCGCTGCAAAGTCCGTGAAAATGCGTAAATTCTGCTATACAGGAGGGATGTAACAGTGAAAAAAAGCAAATATTTGTTTACAGAGCTTATTGATGAGATTAAGGAAATGTATTTATCGGACGGGGATGAGGCATTTTACAAGGACGAATCCTGGGGATTATTTGCAAAGAAAGGCAAGGTTAAACTGAATTCAGAATGTTTTGTGATACCGGATTCTGAGGTTGACTGGGATGTACAGCCGCCGAAGCTTCCGGAATTTGCGGTGCAGAACGGGCTGGAATATGTTTACAGCAATGAAATGCTGCAGGACGTTATTTCCATGGCAGTAGATGATGATGAAGAAATTTCAAATAAAAAGATTTTTAAGGCTATTCAGTATTATAATAAATATGATACGTTTATGGAATTGTAAGCATACAGAAAAGCTGGGAATGAAATTCCAATAGCTTTTCTGTTATAAAATTGGCTCAATGACAGAACGAAAATAGTGGTCTAATACTTCGGGTGTATGTTTTTCCTTGTCTGTTAACCACCATAAAACCATTTCAACAAAGCTGCCTGAAATGTGATTGACAAGAAAATCCTGCGGCAAATCTTGATTTTCCCTATGGCTATGATTAACGAATTGCGTTTGTATCAATTCATTTAAGCTGTCCTTAAAATATCGCAAAAAAATCTCGCGGCTTTCACAAGAGAGCAATCCCAAAATATTATTGTCGTTTTCCTGCAAATGCTGTAAAAGGTGGCAAAAAACAGATTGTGGAGCTTCGTCCTTTGAGTACAGACCGTGTGTATGGGTTTTATCCATAGCAGTGTCTATGATATGTCCGAATAACTCTTTACATACGGCTTTCAACAATTCATCTTTTGTTTCAAAGTGGGCATAAAAGGTAC
>CAYNOE010000140.1:0-7724 GCA_964398745.1 uncultured Lachnobacterium sp. | reverse complement strand
AGGGATTTTCAATAAAAGTAGAGTAGTAAATTATAAAGTAAATTTGAAAAATAAGTATCTATTCAGAACCTCCGCCCCGAATCGTTGCTATGAGCGGCTCCTGAGCCGTGAAAAGTAACGATGAAAAGGATTTGCTGCTGCAATCTGCCAAAAATACAATAGATTTTGCATCTAAGTTGTGATATACTTACATTGTAGCAATGCAATCCATAATGTAGAAAGCAGGTGATTACATGCCGTCTGGTATTGAAGTAACAAAGCAGGCTATTGATGATTTTGCAAAAGTACAGAGACGTATGTTATTGGCAAGAAAGGAAAATGCAACTGAAACATATGCCGATTTGAAAGAAGAGTATATAACATTGAAGGCATTACTTAACGTCGCGGGTGTCAATTTATCGGAACTTGACAAAATTAAAGAATAAACAGAATATCATGCAATCCATTTCCTCTGTGATAAGGAAAATAACACAAAAACTTTATCACAGAGGTGAAAAAAGTTTTTACCACTTTTCAAAATGCACGCGGTCTTTCTCATATAAATTCCGTTCTGTAATCTGTTCATTTGTATCTTCCGGATAACCAAAGGCGATAATGGAATGCGGAATAATTTCATCCGGCAGATGGAATAAATCTGCCTGTGCCTGTACCCTGTCCTGCTGCGGCCATGTGCCAAGCCAGACACTTCCAATCCCCAAATCATGGGCAGCTAAAATCATATTCTGGCATGCAATCGAAGCATCTATAATCCAGTAATCCGGAGCCGGTTTAAAGGATCTGTTTAAATCACCGCAGACAAGTATGGCAAGTGCTGCATTTCTTAATGGCTCCGCCGGTTTTCCATTTGCATCTGCCATTTTTTGCAGCATTTCTTTGTCTGTTATAACGAGAAATGACCACTGTCTTGCATTTACGCAGGATGGTCCGCTCATTCCTGCAGATAATATTTTATTAATGTCTTCGTTGGATATGGTTTGTTCTGTAAAATTTCGTATACTTTTTCTGCTTGCAATTGCTTTTAATGTTTCCATAAAAAATATCCTTTCATTTGGTTTTATTCAATTATAACATTTGTGTATATACATGGCAAACGCAAATTCCTGCATAAAATAAAAGCCTAAATTTCAAATAAGTATAATTTTTAGTTTTGAATGAGTATCATCCGCTTCATAACCGGACATTGCGCATCAGCGGTACATTCAAAGAACCGGAAAAAGTGAACATTGGAGATGTATTCAAGGCAAAGACCGTTCATTTTCAGAGTAAAAGGAACAATAACTGCACATCTCCATAAAATAAAAGAAAAGGTATTTTTATGCCGTGTCATGAAACAATTCAGTCAGAAGAAACTTATGATTTAATCCTGCCGCTGGATGACATTGAGCGTGTGACACAGCCGCCGGTCTGCGTGCAGCATGTCAGCAGTTCTTATGAAATTTATTATTACGACAGAAGTACTGTACCGCCTTTAAATATCCAGCAGTATACGTATTCGTCCATACCAAAATGCCTGGGGCTTTTGGATACCACAGCACTGGAGATAAGCGGAATCATACAGTTGCAGAACCAGCCCGCCCTGTCCCTTAAAGGACAAGGTGTTCTTGTCGGGTTTGTGGACACGGGGATTGCCTATGAAAATGAATGTTTCCGGAACCCAGACGGCAGCACAAGGATTGAAGCAATCTGGGACCAGACAGAAACGGTGGATGAAGAAAAAAACTTTCATTCCCCGGAAGGGTTTTTATACGGCGTGGAATATTCAAAAGAAGAAATCAACCGTGCGCTGATGTCTGAAGCCCCGCGGGAAATTGTTCCCGAACAGGATACAGACGGGCACGGGACACTGCTTTCGAGCATTGCCTGCGGAAGCGGGGATGCATCCGGAAACTTTGTGGGAGCGGTTCCATATTCCGGTATTCTTGTGGTGAAGTTAAAACCGGCAAAAAAATATTTGAAGGATTTTTTTTATATTCCCGAAAATAAAACGGTTTACCAGGAAAATGACATAATGACAGCGGTTGCCTATCTGGATAAAAAAGCACGGGAAATGGGAATGCCACTTGTTATCTGCGTTGCGCTTGGTACGAATAACGGAAGCCATTCCGGCAGCGGGGTATTATCCGAATATCTGGATGATATCGGTGCAGTGTGGAACAGGTGCATTGTGATTGCAACCGGAAACGAGGCAAATGCAAAACATCATTTTTTCGGCATTAGCAATGAGAATACCAGGAGCACGGCACAGCCAGGGGAGCCGGTTGCAGTGGAAATCAACGTGGAAGAAAATATGGAAGGGTTTTATCTGGAACTGTGGGCAATCGCACCGGAGCTTTTTGCAGTGTCCGTCCGTTCGCCGGGGGGCGTGCTTCTGCCGCAGGTGGCAACGCGTGTTGTTTCCCACCAGGAATATGAATTTATTTTTGAAAATACCCGCGTGGAGATTGATTACCGTTCAGTAGGAAGAATCCGCAGAAACCAGCTTGTATTTGTACGTTTTTCGGGGGCGAGCCGGGGAATCTGGACTTTATATGTTTACCCGAATTCTGAAATAACCGGAAATTTCCATGTCTGGCTGCCGATGAGTGGCATGCTGCCCAGTGATGTGTTTTTCCTGAAACCGAATCCGGACGTTACCCTTACCGTCCCTTCATCTGCCTCGGTTCCCGTGACAACCGGCGGATACAATACTGCAAATTCCGCCCTGTACCTGCAGTCCGGCAGGGGATATACGGCGGCAAATACCGTAAAGCCGGATTTTAATGCGCCCGCCGTAAATGTGCAGGGGGTGGACACAAGGGGGAATTACACGACCGGGACTGGAACGAGTATTGCGGCGGCAGTGGCCACGGGAGCATGCGCGCAGCTTATGGAGTGGGGTGTGGTACGCAGAAATGCATACCCGCTGAATTCCGTAGATATCGGAAATATTCTGATCCGGGGCTGCAGAAGGGATGCTGACAGGGTATACCCGAACACCCAGTGGGGATATGGAAAGCTGGATGTATACAGGGCATTTGAGATTATCTGACCCCGGCTGTTAAAAACAATGCCAGCTTGACCGCAAAAATCAATCTGTGTTACAATATAACCGTTCGGTTTCGCCGGGCGGTTATACGGTATATTTGGGAGGAATTTTCATGAAAGGAAAAAAGACATTACAGGAAATCGTTTATGTTTTAATTCTTTTAATAGCAGTCGCAGTTTCGTTCCACTGGTATACAGGGCAGAACAGCGACCGGATGGTAGAACGGAACAAGAAGTATGCGGCAGATTCGGCCAGACAGACCGCACACCGCATTGATGAGGAATTTGATAATGCACTGGATCTGATGAATACATATACTTATTTCGTTGGAAAAAGTTTAAAAGAGCCGGTGGTTACTCCGCAGATGTTAAAGGAGATGGAAAATAATTCAGAGTTTGATACGCTGGTTTTTACGGATGCCGATGGAATGGACTGCGCATCAGACGGACGGGTTTCCAATGTAACGGAGCGAAATTTTTATAAGAACGGGATTCGTGGGCAGAGTGGGATATCAGTTATATTTGACCCGCATTTATTTGATGAAACCATGATTTGTTTTTATTCACCGGTACGTTACAATGGAGAAATCATTGGTGTACTCAGGGGGGCATATCTTGCGGAAGAGCATTTAAAAGATATGCTTATGACCACTTATTTTGGGGAAAAGGCAGATGTGTACCTGTGTACGCAAAAAGGCAGGATTATTGCCAGTTCAAATGATAAGGAGTATAAAAAAGAACTGACGGATCTGCTGGTGGAATCCGAAGTAATTGACAGGCATACGGCAGAGGGAGTAAAAAATATTCTAAAAAACGGCGGGGACGGCGCTTTTCTTTGTGAACCCGGATATAAAACGGATAATATCTGCGTGGTGTACCTGCCCGGACACGAATATGCCCTGGTACAGACTTTTCCTAAAAAAGTAACACGGAGCATGATTGGCGAGGAAAACCTGATTGGCATCAAGCTGGAGACGATATTCGCAATCTTATTTATAATTTATATTATTTCCCTGCTGTTTCGGGCCGGACGGGAAAAGAAACTCTTAGAGCGGGAAAACACTGAAATGAGCTATATTATTAACGGTGTCAATACTTTGTTTACCCGTTTTGCAATGGTTGATTTTGAAAAGGATACATACCAGTATTTATCGGGTACAAGACCGGAGGAGGGAGTGCTGGCCGCAAATGGCAGCTATCAGGAATTATCCAGGTATTTAGGCTCCATTTTAATTGAAGAAAACGACCAGAAAGAGTTTGCGGATTTTATGGATAAAGATTCTGTAACCGCTGCCTTAATGAATCATAATGATATCCGCTTTGAATGCCATGTTATGAGAAACGGCAAACCGGAATGGGAACATATGAATCTGGTCTGCCTGGAACGAAAGGAAAAAAAAGCGTCCAAGGTTTTATTTATCCGTCAGAATATTACGGAAGTCAAGGAAAAGGAACTGCGCATCCAGGCGGAAATGTCACTTGCCAACCGTAAGGAAAGACAGTACCGGATTGCGATTACATCCAACGCATTTTCCACATTTGAGTTTAACCTGACTAAGGATTTGATTGAGAAAGACATTACCCGTAAAGTAAACGGACAACAGATTTCCCTGCTAAAAAGTGTAGGGCTTACGGCACCCTGCAGTGCATCAGAATGCTTTGAACGCTGGAAACGGTATATTCTTGAGGAATCCATTGAGGAATACAAAAGGATGGTAAACACCGGCTATTTGAAAGAGCGTTTTGAACAGGGGGATGCGGAAGTGGTTGTGGATTACTGGGGCTGGGCTTCAGAAAAAATCCCGATGTGTGTCCGCCAGACTTTTATCATGACAAAAGATGATGACACGGATGACATTATGGTAATGGTTGTGTCAAAGGAAATTACAGAACAGGTGCAGAAGCAGAGGGAACAGACGCAGGCCCTGCAGGATGCGCTGATGCAGGCGCAGCATGCAAACAGGGCGAAGACCACGTTCCTTTCGAATATGTCCCACGATATCCGGACGCCGATGAATGCAATAATAGGATTTACTACAATTGCTGCCAGCCATATTGACAACAAAGGACAGGTGCAGGACTGCCTGCAGAAGGTTCTTTCTTCCAGCAACCATCTTTTAAGCCTGATTAATGATATTCTGGACATGAGCCGGATTGAAAGCGGAAAGGTGCAGATTAAGGAGCAGGAGTGCAACATATCTGAGCTGATGCATAATCTGGTGAATATCATTCAGCCGCAGGTGAAGGCAAAGCAGATTGAGCTGTTTATCGATACCTTTGAGGTTGCAAATGAGGATGTAATCGCGGATTCACTGAAATTAAACCAGGTTTTTATAAATCTGCTGAGTAATGCCGTAAAATATACTCCGGCTGGCGGGGTTATATCGTTTAGAATTATGCAGAAATCAACATACCGTCATGGATACGGGGATTATACTTTTATTATCAAAGATAACGGCATTGGTATGTCACCGGAATTTGTAGAACATATCTTTGAACCGTTTGAGAGGGAAACAACCGTAACACAGAACGGGATTCAGGGAACCGGGCTTGGGATGGCAATTACCAAAAATATAGTTGAGATGATGAACGGCACGATTACGGTTTCCAGTAAACCCGGAAAAGGAAGCGTTTTTACAGTAGAGCTTGAACTGAAACTTCAGGATATTAAACAGAATGCGGAACAGATTAAAGAGCTGGAGGGGCTTCGTGCGCTGGTTGTGGATGACGATTTTAACACCTGCGACAGTGTAAGCAAAATGTTAAAGCAGATTGGCATGCGTTCGGAATGGACGACATCCGGCAGGGAAGCGGTGTACCGTGCAAGAAGTGCGTTTGAGGAAAAAGACGCCTACCATACCTTTATTATTGACTGGCAGATGCCGGAAACCAGCGGCGTGGAAACAGCGAGACAAATCCGCAGGGTGGTTGGAGAGGAAGCCCCGATTATTATTCTGACAGCTTATGACTGGTCTGACATTGAAGAAGATGCAAGGGCGGCGGGAGTAACGGCATTCTGTGCTAAACCGCTTTTTATGTCGGATTTAAAATCCGCACTTCTGGCGGCCAACAACCTGATAGACAAAGAAACGGAAGAAGCGGCGTGGACGAAGGCTGATTTTAGCGGAAAACGTATCCTTCTGGTGGAAGACATTGAATTAAACCGTGAAATTGCACAGGTTATTTTGGAGGAAGCAGGGTTTGAAGTGGAAACAGCGCCGGATGGAACCGATGCCGTAAGCATGGTAGGGGAGTCGGAAGAATATTATTATGATGCAATTTTAATGGATGTACAGATGCCGATTATGAACGGCTATGAAGCGACCAGAACCATAAGGCACCTGACAAGAAAGGACGTTAAAACCATGCCTATCATTGCAATGACTGCAAATGCACTTGAAGAAGATAAAGAAGCTGCATTAAAAAATGGCATGAATGCCCATATCGCAAAACCAATTGATGTGGATGTTTTCATATCGGTGCTTAAAGAATTTCTTGGATAAAGGAGACGCGCATGGCAAATATTATGGACTATCTTCTCTGGCGGGGGGATCTTGGGTTTCAACAGTCAGAATTTAACGAAGTGGATAACCTGATTTTATCCGAACTGGTGTATGTGGAATTTGCAGGAATCGTACCGAAGCCGGGGCATGGGAAAATTACGCTGTCCGAAGCATCGGAGCGGTTTTTTTCGCAGCATACGGATGAGGAAATCAATGCAAAGGTGTCCAGTACCAAAATGGCGGCGTTTCTGATGCGTGAAATGGCTGCCACAGAGCGTTTTTCCGGCATCCGGCTGTCCGGCTATGTAAATGAAATAGACCTTGTCGAACAGTCACAGTTTTGTGCAATGACCGTGAAACTGGGGGACGGACGGACAAACGTGGTGTTTTCCGGTACGGATTCCACAATTGTAGGCTGGCGCGAGGATTTCAACATGATTTTTCTGGACCAGACGCCGGGGCAGATGAAAGCATGGCAGTATCTGGAGGATGTTTCATCCAAAACCGGGGACAGGCTGCGTATCATGGGACATTCCAAAGGAGGAAATCTGGCTGTCTATGCTGCGATTCACTGCAGTGAGGAACTGCATGACAGAATTGAAGTCATATACAGTAATGACGGTCCCGGATTTACCGGTTCCATGATTGAACTGAAAGCTTACCGGAAGCTTTTGCCAAAAATTCATACACTTATCCCGGAATCCTCCATTGTGGGTATGCTTTTTGAGCATGAGGAGGAATTCGAGGTGGTTAAAAGTTCCGGAAGCGGCGCAGGACAGCATGATGTGATGAGCTGGGAGGTCATGGGAAACAGCCTTGTGCATGCAGACCAGGCGGATGAAAAGGCAGTTCTTTTTGACAGGACGTTAAAAATATGGATATCCGGAATGGATCCAGGGAGGAGAAGCGCATTCGTGGATACGCTTTTTGGGATTCTTGACGAAGCGGCAATCTATACCGTGGATGACCTTGCAAACATCAATCCCGCCAAGCTGGTGGAAATCATAAAGCTCCACTCCACACTGGAAAAAGAGGACCAGGAGATTTTGAAAGACAGCCTTATAAGCTTTCTCCAGCAGAGCGGGGCGGCGCTTTATAATATGCTTTTTAAGAAGTAGGAAGGGTACCATATATAATTAAAATACTTAAAAAATTATAAAATTCTTTTTTTTACTGGAAAATTAAGCTATAATACTA
>CAYNOE010000139.1:0-7836 GCA_964398745.1 uncultured Lachnobacterium sp. | reverse complement strand
TGGCAGACGCTACTGCCCCCGTCACTCCCTTCGTAGGAGTGTGGATTGAAATTTTGGAGAAAATATTAATTGGGAAGAGGATATTGAAAACACATGCGTCACTCCCTTTGCGGGGCGTATTGTACAATGCTACGATACCGAAAGTCCCTTCCGTTTCTCAAAGAAATCATCAACTGCTTTTACAATCTGTGCCGGCTCCATGGTTTTTAACAGGTAGCCTTCCGGTTTTAGGGACATTACATTTACGACGCTTTCCTTATCGCTTTTGCTGGTAAGAAAAATGACCGGAATATCAGTAAATTCTGATTCAGAGCGAATCATTTCGAGAACCTGTTTTCCGTTTACCACGGGCATTTCATAGTCCATAAGTATCAGGTCCGGGCGGTTTAAGGCAAGGTATTTAATTGCCATCGCGCCGGAATTGGCAAGAATCACTTTATAATGGCCTTCCAGCCATCCTTTTACATTACGCAGCATTGCACCGGAATCATCCACAACAAGAATTTTCTTTTTGTTCTGTTCCCCGTATTTTGTAATATAGGCGGTGATAGCTTTCACCACTTCCTTTACATCAACGGGACGGAGAAATTTCTGCTGCAGCAGATGTTCCGGCAGAAATTTTTTGGCATTGTTAATTTCTTCGTTGTTTCCGATAATAAAAATGGGGATATCGTTTTCCACCGCTTTGTCCTTGATAAAAATGAGAGCCTGCTGGTTTTCCATCAGATCGGTATCCATATAAATAAGGATGGCACTGATGGATTCCGAAATCTGGTGAATCTTATCGGCATCTGCTTCCGAAAGAATCGTATGCCAGGATTCTGTCTCAAGCTGTTCTTTGATGGATAGTAACATATAACTTTGTTTTTCACTGATTAATAGTATGTTTGGCATGGTATTTTCCTCCCTAATGTTTTGTAAGTTTCTGAACCAGGCTTCTGGTTACTTCTATAATGTTTTCCATTGCAACATCCGCTACATATGCCCTCAGTTCTTCCAGCTCCTGCTGGCAGTCTTCCGGGAACTGGTATTCTTCCAGTTGTTTCATGGTTTCGTCCGCAGTGTCCAGGTCAAAGTTTTCAATGGCATTTTCCAGTGCCTGCAGGGATGCGGTGATTTCTTCCGCGGACGCCTGCTTTTTTCCTTCAGACTGCACACCGTAAGGCTTTAAGACAGACTTATAGCTTCTGTATAATCTTAACACTTCTGCGGTATTTGCATCAAGCGCTTCCCGGTTTTCTTCGTTGCCATACTGTTCCATCCGGTAAAACTGTTCGGACAGTTGTACTGCCCCAATCATACGTGCTGTGTTTTTTAATGCATGGACTTCGATTGTATAATCACGGATCATGCCGTCGGCAAGGCATTTTTCGATTTTGGTAGCTTTCAGGTCAATCAGCTTGTAAAAGTCACCAAGCAGGTTTAAAAACAGTTCCAAAGAACCGGAATTTCGGATGCCCTCCGCCACGTCCAGTCCTGCGCTTTCAAGCCGCCGGATTTCTTCTTCTGCAATCTCCGGCTGTTCTTTTATAAAAAGGTTCGTTCTGTTTTCTTCTGTTTCTGTTATTAATTCCGCCGGAAGGTATTTTCTGATTACTGCACAGATTTCTTTCAGCTTTATGGGTTTTGAGATAAAATCGTTCATTCCCGCTTTTAAAAATCCTGCCTTTGCGTCCACGATTGCGTTTGCCGTCAGAGCAATCACCGGAACATTCTGACAAGGGGAATCCTGCATCTGCCGCAGTCTCTGGACTGCCTCTATACCATCCATGACCGGCATCATATGATCCATAAAAATCAGGTCATACTGTTTTTTCTGTGCCATTTCAAGCGCCTGTTTTCCATTTGATGCTGTATCAAACTGCATGTGAAGGGGTTCCAGCAGTCCCAGGGCAACTTTTATATTCATTTCATTGTCATCCACAAGCAGAATGTTGGCTTTTTCCGCAGTAAAATTCATGATATTTTCTTCATCTGTGGAAAGGCCCTGCAGGTCGTGGTTCATGATCTGGCAAAAATTAAGACTGTAAAGGGGCTTGTTTAAAACGGTCGATTCTGCATCCATAATGTTTTCCGTCATGGGATTTTGCAGCAGACAGACGGTGGTCTTGCTGTTCTGCAGCCGTTCTTTCTCTTCCCCGGTAAGTAAATCCATGGAATCCGTAAAGAAGAAATCACTCTTTGCGCTGTCTTCCACAAACTCCAGTCCATAACCGGATACCAGTTTTTTCAGCATATTCATGGCGTGTTGTGTTTTCATGCGTCCGCTTACGGTCTGGGACAGCTCTTTTTTGATCTGCGCAGCCTGCTGCGGGTTTATAACTTTCTGCAAAAGGGTAAAGGTAAACTCGCTCCCCCCGCCATACTCACTGCTTACATGAATCTGTCCGCCCATCATTTCTACCAGTTGTCTGGAAATCGATAGACCAAGCCCAGTGCCTTCTTTATGATGGTTTTTTCTGGTATCAGCCTGTGAAAAGGATTCAAACAGATGGTTTATTTCTTCTGCTTTTATACCCTGTCCGCTGTCTTTGACCGAAACAAATAATTCAATGAAGCCGTCTTTTGTTTTTTCTGTTCTCATGGTCAGGCATACAAAACCGCTGTCTGTAAATTTAATTGCATTGTTTGTGAGATTAATAATCACCTGACGCAGCCTTAAGGCATCCCCGTATAATTTAACGGGAAGTGCCGGATCAATATCAAAAAGAAGCTCGATATCTTTTTCCCCGATCCGGTTTAAAAAAATCATGGCAAGGTCACTAAGCATTGACATCGGCTCATATTCTTCTTCAATAATTTCAAGCTTTCCCGATTCAATTTTTGAAAAATCCAGTATATCATTAATAATGGATAACAATGCGTTGCCAGAGTTTCTGATGTTTAAGAGGTATTCCCGCGTCTGCGCAGAATGGGGTGCCCGCAGCAGAATCTCGGTCATACCAACAATCGTGTTCATTGGTGTGCGGATTTCATGTGACATACTGGATAAAAAATCCGATTTGGCATGGTTGGCGTCATCCGCTTTCTGCCTTGCTTCTTCCAGTTCCGCATTATGGCTGCGCAAAAGACAGATATAGTTCTGACGCTGCGTGTCATCCTCAATGGTAACGATAAAGCCGACTTTCCGGTTCCACATTCCATGATACAGAGGGCTGACTGAGCATCTTAGTTCCATATTGTCCCGCGAAATATAATAAGGCTGGTCTTCGGCTGGCGCTTCCAGTTTTATCGCTATGTTTTCATACAAAAATGCATCTGCAGGCTGGATAGAATGGTCAATATGCTGTTTCCTGATTTCCGGCAGATACTGTTTTGCGCGGTCATTACAGCCAAGGTAATTCAGCCTGTTATCAAAAATAAGATATCCGTAGGTGCTGTGTTCCTCTAAAACCCTTGCAATGCTGTCTGATACCTCATACATCCCGATTCTGCGAATGAGGAAAAGAATCAGAAGTTCGTCAGCCAGATATCCCAGTACCGGCAGTTCAATGTCTGTCTGGAAAATCCGTTTCAAAGCATAACAGCCGACAGCCAGAAGTCCTGCTACAAACAGGCATGCGATTACCTTCCATGAAACATCTTCCTGCTTTTTCCAGGAACGCACAAGCGTCCACATACTAAGCACCATGCACAGGGCAAGATTAACCGGAAAAAGAGCATGTGCCGGCCCGTATTCTTTTCCCAGAAAGGATATGTCATTTTTCTTTACAAGCCAGAGATTGCGGTAAAAAATGTTGCTGTCTGTAATCCCGAGGGAAAGAAATAAAATTATTCCCGCCAGTAGTAATAAAAAGAAGAAAAGTCCATGGGGAATCCGTCTGTGGCACAGTTTTGTGATTGACAAATAAAGCAGCAGCGGAGTAAAGACGTTTCCCAGATACACCAGATTATTGCCCCTTATTGCAACAATTAAGGACGGGGCAATGGAAATCGTAAAATAGCCCAGAATCACAATCATAACTGCCACGAATAAAAGCAGAAAGTTGGTGATATTCTGTTTTTGTCCCACAACTGCCAGAAATACCAGAAAAACCATGGACAGTAAAAAGCATACCGCATATAAATTCGCAATCATTTCTATGCTCTCCTTTACATTTTTTTGGTTACAGTTCTTCCATAAAAATCACTCCAGTTTGTCAATGCAGCTTTGCGCCCATTCTATATACATCTGCATATTCCGGCGTCCGTAATCCACAGTCATCTGCCAGTAAAGACTTTTATCACCGGCGTTGATAGCGTTGCTGTATGCCCTGATATATTCCGGAACCGGCGCAAGACTTTCAAGAAACTGCGTACATTCTTCTTTGAACCGCTTAAAAAACTCAATATTTTCCTCGCGGCTTCGTTCCCCCATGAAAAAAACCTTCATAAGAATCGGAAGCTTTGGGTTTAATCCGGCATTGTCATCCGCCAGCCACCGGAGCAGCTCCTGCTTTCCTTCTTCGGTAATGGAGTATATATTTTTGTCCGGTTTCCCCTGCTGCACAACGGTTTTTTTGCTGCTCCATCCCTTTTTTTCCAGAACCCGCAGTTCACGGTAAATCTGGCTTGTTTGTGCTTTCCAGAAAAAACTCAGGGAATCCCGGAACACCTCCATGATTTCATATCCGGTCAGCTCATGATAGTTTAATAAGCCCAGAATCCCGTGTTTTAACATTATCTGGTTCCCTTTCCTGAATTTGTGTTATCATCATTGTATTCCACTTGTGGAATATGTGCAAGGGAAATTTTTGTTGCATGTGTTTTTAGGATATGTTATAGTAGATATAACAAAGGGAAAGCCATAGAAGCGGCTCTACCCCTCAATAACTAGCCAAACCCTCCGAAAAGGGTCGGCCGTCACTATTGCGAGTAGTGGCGGCTATTTTTTGTTCTTCTCACGAAAGACTTTATAACAAAGTTCCTACCGTCCGGCAATAAGAAATCCAGAATTATTTCTTAGAAATCCAGAATCATAGTAACACACAGACGGGGGATTTTTTTAGTATAATTCAATTTAGGTATTGACTCTCTCGTAGCGTAACGGTATACGATGAAACCGGAGGAGGAAATAATGAAAACCGTAAAAGATGTGTCAGAGATAACCGGAGTAAGCATAAGGACATTAAGGTATTATGACGAAATCGGTCTTCTCAAGCCAACGGGATTCACAGAAGCAGGTTACCGGCTTTATGATAACAAGGCATTAGAGAAGCTGCAGGAAATTTTGTTCTTTAGGGAATTGGAAATTTCATTGACTGATATTAAAAAAATCATGGAAAATCCAAATTACAATAAAGAACAGGCATTATTAACCCAGAAGGCTTTATTGGAACAGAAGCGTAACCGTTTAAACGGAATCATTGAGTTAATTACAGATGTGATGAAAGGAGTCAATACAATGAGTTTTGAAGCATTTACCAGCGAAGACATACAGAAAATGGTAAACCATACCCTGGAATGTATGCCAAAGGAGAGCATTGGGGAACAGGTGCAAAAATATGGGAGCATGGAAAAATACAGGGAACATTTGTCGTCCGGATTTACAAATGAGCAGGCAGTCGCAGACTTATTGAAGTGGTATGGCAGCAAGGAAAAAGTAATGGAAGCGGTTATGCAGGCGGACGGAAATACGGATGAACTAAAGCAGGAACAGGATGAAAATGCCGCAATTTATAAACAGTTTATGGCGGCAAAAGAAGCTGATGACGTGGATATGGCGCATTCCGCGGTCAAAATGCTTGCAGAAAACTACAAAAAAATGTTTGCAGTTGATAATGCAAGAAATATTCTGCTTGATTTAGCAGCAGAGTATTTGCAAAAAGCAAAACTTGCGGAAGCAACTGACAGCCAGTTTGGAAAAGGCTGTTCGGAATATGTTGCACTCGCAATCCGGCATTATTATGGCCTGGCCATATAAATATTTAGCCGACCTATGTTTTCTGCTGCTGTCTGGTCATCCAGAGAAATGCGACTGTACAGATTAGTACTGAAAGGGCAGAACCGGCAGGGGATGCAAGTCCCATTGGAAAAAGTGTATCTGTAAAATATTTTGATGCAAAGTAGGACAGCGGGATACGGACACAGAGAATCGAGAGCAGGTTATGAAGAAATGAAATTCCCGATAACCCGCAGGCGCAGAAATATCCGCTGAAACTAAAATGAATTCCGGCAAAGATACAGTCCCATACGTAGCCGCGCATATACTGGCATCCGGACCGGATTACGGCAGTATTGTCTGTAAATAAACCGATAAACGGCTTTGCGTCATACTGCATAAGCAGGCAGACGGCAAATCCCCATATTACTGAGATAATAGCAGAGTAGCGCAGGGTAAGGCGGGCGCGGCCATGTTTACTAGCCCCGATATTCTGCGCGGAAAGCACGGAAACCGTCTGGAGCATGGAGGACGGGACAAGGAACAGGATGGAAATAATTTTTTCCACAATCCCGACTGCTGCCGCGTCGTTCAGCCCCCTTTTATTTGCGAAAACCGTAATAACAATGAATGAAACCTGAATAAAGCCGTCCTGCAATGCAACAGGAATTCCTGTTTTAAGTAATTTTGACATTGTTTCGCGGTGCGGGATAAAATCTTCTTTTGTAAGCATTACCGTTTCTTTCCGTTTCCGGATTACAGCGAGGGATACCAGTATGCTGATGGTCTGGGATAATGTGGTTCCCAGTGCTGCTCCTGCCGGGCCAAGCCCCATTCCCCCGATAAAGAGGTAATCAAGCGCAATATTGGCTGCGCAGGCAACTGCAATAAAGTACATCGGGCTTTTGGAATCGCCCATTCCCCGTAAAATGGAACCGATAATATTATAAGCTGTGATAAACGGAATCCCGATGAAGCAAATCGTAAGGTAGGAAACCGTTCCGGACACTGCTTCGGCAGGAGTGGACATAATGCTTACAACCGGCTTTACCGCAAAAAGCAGTCCAATCGTTAAAACAACAGACAACGCCATAAATAAAGTAATAGTATTTCCAATGGTGCGGGAAACCTGTTTATGTTTACCCGCACCAGTTGCCTGTCCGGTCATCACCGTCGCACCCATTGCCAGTCCTACAATCATAACCGTTAGCATATGCATGACCTGGCTTCCGACAGAAACCGCTGTTGTGCTTTCCACATCATTAAACTGTCCGATAATGAATAAATCCGCCATGCCATACAGTGTCTGTAAAAAGTATGACAGAAGATACGGCAGCGAAAAGTAAAGGACTGTTTTAAATACGCTGCCGGTTGTTAAATTCTTTTCCATAGGTATACCTCTTTTGTGTTTCCACTATAGCATTTACTGGGAATAATGGCAAATTAATTTTTGCGAAGATGGAGAATCAGGAAATTTAATATGAACTTTATTGTAAATACAAGCGGCTTTTTGTATAATTGAAATGTAGCAGGAGTAATTTATATCGTAACTTCTGCTGAATTGCCAAAAGCGAGGTGGTAAAATGGCACAAAGTGCGCCGAAGCGCAACATAAAGGACAGCGTATTTACAAATTTGTTCCAGGATAAAAAATATTTGCTCCGATTGTATAACGCACTTCATCCAGAGGATAGTGATGTGACGGAAAATGATATAAAAGATGTTACCATCAAGCATATACTGGTAGACGCAGACTACAATGACCTTGGTTTTTCAGTTGGCGGAAGGCTTGTCATACTGGTTGAGAGCCAGTCAACATGGACATTGAACATCATAATACGCGCGCTGATGTATCTGATACAAACCTATCACGACTTTTTCAAGCGTACAAAACAAAACTTGTATAGTTCTAAAAAAGTAAATATGCCAAAACCCGAATTGTATGTGATATTTACGGGTGAAAAGCCGAAGAACCCA